>NZ_CEYEMI010000009.1:20464-70788 GCF_982810325.1 Paraperlucidibaca sp. | reverse complement strand
ATGGCGACTTAAATAACACCGTAGGCATTTTGCATGTGCGCAACACCACACGCTTCTTAGGCCAGCAAGGGTTTAATAAAGCCGCACTCATGCAGTCCGTGCGCAGCGCCTACTTTCTGCCCGAACGCACCCCATTGCCAGCTCAGCTTCTCGAGTTTCAGAAACTTCGGCGGCGCTTAGGCATCGTCGTCGATGAGTATGGGGATGTGCAGGGGCTCGTCACGCTTGAGGCGATATTAGAAGAGCTCGTTGGCGAGTTCACTACCACCACAGCCGATCGCCATACAGAAATGCATGCAACCAGTGACGGTGCACGCTTAATCGATGGCGCCGCGAGCTTGCGGGCAATTAATCGCACCTTGGGCTGGTCATTGCCCGTGGAGGGACCGCGTACGCTTAACGGCCTCTTACTTGATCGCCTAGAGGCTATTCCCGATGCGCCTGTGTGCTTGCGTATTGCGGATTACTTTATTGAAGTGCACGAATTGCGCGGCCATTTGATTCGCCGCGCAAGCATTTGGCAGGCAGCGAGCTAAGCCCGGCCTACCGCCACACTCATGCTCTGCAATTTTAGCGTCACAACACCACATTAATTTTTGCAATGACAGCGCGCGCCTTCGCACGCGCAGCCTCAACACTATCATCTTGCGCTAATGCCACGCCCAATCGACGCTGCCCCACTACTTCCGGTTTAGCAAATAATCGGAAGTCTGTATCGGGCTCGGCTAATGCCTCAGCAACGCCATCAAAGCGCATTTGCCGCGAATTGCCATTAACCAACAAAACACATGATGCCGTTGGCCTAGGCTGTCGAATAACAGGAATTGGCAAGCCCAAAATTGCCCGCGCATGCAGGCTGAACTCCGATAGGTTTTGCGACATCAGCGTGACTAAGCCTGTGTCATGTGGCCGTGGCGAGACTTCGCTAAACCATACATTGTCGCCCTTGACAAAAAACTCCATGCCAAACACACCCCAGCCGCCAAGATCATTCGCAACTGCCTCAGCAATGCGCTCAGCCTCGGCCAGCGCTTTTGCCGACATCGCTTGCGGCTGCCACGACTCGCGATAATCTCCTGACTCTTGCAAATGCCCAATGGGCGCACAAAATGAGGTGCCGCCAGCATGGCGCACGGTGAGCAAAGTGATCTCATAATCAAAGTCGATAAAACCTTCAACGATGACGCGCCCGGCACCGCTACGGCCACCCGATTGCGCATAATCCCAAGCGTGCTGTAAGTCCGCCTCTGTTTTTACTGTGCTTTGGCCCTTGCCGGAAGACGACATAATTGGCTTCACCACACAGGGCATACCAACCTGCGTGACAGCCACACAGAAGTCTACGTAGTTATCAACAAAGACATACGGAGACGTCGCTAAACCTAAGGTTTCAGCCGCTAAACGACGAATGCCTTCGCGGTTCATGGTGAGCTGAGCCGCACGAGCGGTCGGCACCACGCACCAGCCTTCCTGCTCCAGCGCCACCAGCTCATCGGTCGCAATGGCTTCGATTTCAGGCACGATCAGTGCGGGTTTTTCTAGCTCAATAATGCGTCGCAGTGCAGCGCCATCGAGCATAGACACCACGTGTGAGCGATCAGCGACTTGCATGCCCGGCGCATTGGCGTAGCGATCAACAGCTATCACTTCACAGCCCAAACCTTTTAAAGCCATGATGACTTCACGGCCCAGCTCGCCCGCTCCCAACAACATGACACGAGTAGCGCTCGCGGAAAATGGTGTGCCCAGGCTAATGGGTTGGCGTGCAGACATCGAAAACTCCTAACAGGGCAAGGCCACTTAATCTTGTGGTTTTAGCTCATCGCGAAAACGGCGGGCATTTTCGACATAATGCTGGGCACTGAGCAACAACATTTGTCGCTGCGCCTCGGGCACCTCACGAATCACTCGGCCTGGCGAACCCACCACTAGCGAAAAATCGGGAATCTCTTTGCCCTCGCCAATCAAGGCATTGGCACCAATAACACAGCCCTTGCCTATTTTGGCGCCATTTAAAATCACCGCGCCGATGCCTACCAACGAGCCATCGCCAATAGTGCAGCCATGCAGCATGGCTTGGTGGCCAACAGTGACATTGCTACCGACTGTCAGCGGAAATCCATAATCGGTATGCAGCACGGCACCATCCTGAATATTGGAGTTTTCGCCGATGGTGATTTGGTCACAATCGCCGCGCAGCACCGCGTTAAACCAGACACTGCTGCGCTCACACAAGCGCACCGAACCAATCACTGTGGCGTTATCGGCCACCCAATGCTCACCATCGGCCTCAACACGGCGATCGCCTAACTGATACTTCATATTCGTCTCCTTAAGAGTGCTAAGACTTAGCTTTCGCTGCGCTTTGGCACCAATACGCCGGGCAAAACCGGTGGCCACGGGTAGTCAATATGATGGCCAAAGCCTTCCCGCATAAACTCCACCAGCATATAGGCCGTTAAGCCCCAAATGATGTAGCCATCAAAACGAAAGCACGGCACCACGAGGTCAAGGCCGCGAAAATTAATGCGGTGAGTGCGCTCGGCCTTGATGTCGAAAAAGTACTGTAATGGCACGCGAAACACGCTATCGATCTCTTCTGGATTACCGTGTAGCTCAGGCGCATCGTGAATCACGCCAATGATTGGCATCACCAAAATACCGCTTTTGGCGCGCGCTGGCTTCAATGCCCCGATAACTTCAACTTTCGACTGCGGCAGCGCCACTTCCTCTTCGCTTTCACGCAAAGCAGTGACAACCAAATGCAGGTCATCGGCATCGCGTTTACCACCGGGAAATGCCACCTCGCCTGCATGCGAGTTCATGTGCAGGGCGCGCTGGGTTAGCAAAATAGTGGGCTCAGGCTCATTACTCAGGCCAATCAGCACCGCCGCATCGGCACGCACGGTGTTATCAAACGGTGAGAGATTTTGCTTAAGCGTTTCAATGCGTGAGTGCGTAGTCATGGCTGAATCATACACACCCTCAGGTATACTGGAACGCGTTTACGGGAGCTTTCGTTATGAAATTTTGCAGCAATTGTGGCAGCCAGGTAACACAGCGCATTCCCGAAGGCGATTCGCGACCGCGCTATATCTGCGACGACTGCAATATCGTGCATTATCAAAACCCTAATATCATCGCTGGCTGTTTGCCGGTCTGGGGCGATAAAGTGTTGCTATGCCGCCGCGCCATCGAGCCACGCTACGGCTTTTGGACGCTACCCGCCGGCTTTATGGAAAATGGTGAAACCGTTGCTGAAGGCGCCGCCCGCGAAACCTGGGAAGAGGCCGAAGCTGATGTGCGTGAACTCACGCTCTACACCGTGTTCAACATTCCCTACATCAACCAAGTTTATATGTTGCACCGCGCGCATTTGGTCGATGGCAAGTTTGGCATTGGTGTCGAATCGCTAGAGTGCCAACTCTTCGATGAAGCCGATATTCCATGGGATGAATTGGCATTTCCATCGGTCAAACGCACCCTGCGTTATTATTTCGAAGACCGCCAGCGTGGCGAATTTCCATTACACATCGATGATTTGAGACCGCCAGTCAAAAGCTGAGACCCCTACTCATCGCAATAGTCTCTCGTTAAAACAATGCGCTGCGCGCCTAGGTCGAAAATGACAGACCAATCGGTCATCTAAGTCAACACGACCGCGACTTTTCTGTGCATGATCGGAGCTGACCCCGTGGCCACTCGTCACGCTCATGCACACAGGAGCTCGTATGAACGCCGGAGATATCCAAGGCCTTGGCATTTCTGCCCTCAGCCGTTTCGCCCAATCGCAACTCGCCGACACCCTAAAGCTGCGCAAACCTGTTGAAAAACTACTGTATCGCGGCAGCAAAGCTGGCTTCCAACTCGTCAGTGCCAGCGCGCGCCTATTCAAACCTAGTGCAGGCAAAGGCAAGCAGCGCCTAAGCCATACCAGCAATAGTGGCCTCTTTGATCTTTCGCTCAGTGATGAGCAGCACATGATGCGCGACTCATTGCAGCGCTTTGCCACCGATACCATACGACCACAAGCCCACGATGCCGATGCCACCGCGCGCTGCCCCGAGGCACTACGTCTTCAGGCTCAAGAGCTTGGTCTTGCGCTCTATGCCGTGCCCGAAGCACTCGGCGGTGTTGCCTCTGAGTCCACCGTAGTCACGCAACTGTTAGCGGCTGAAGATTTAGCGCATGGCGACTTTTCTTTGGCGGCTGCACTACTTGCGCCAATGTCCGTTGCCAATGCCTTAACGCGATGGGGCAGCGATAGTCAGCAAGCGACTTATCTGCCCGCATTTGCTGAAGACACGCCACCGCTTGCGACCATTGCAGTGAGTGAGCCCACGGTCTTATTTGACCCATCGCGCCTAAGCACCAAAGCTCGTCGCGATAAGTCTGGCTTTGTGCTCAATGGTGAAAAATCTTTAGTCATTGGCGGCGCTAGTGCCGAGCTTTTGCTCATTGCCGCCGAACTCGATGGCCAGCCGCAAGTGTTCATCGTGCCCGCCGGCACCGAAGGTTTGCGCTTCCAAGAAGACCCTGCGATGGGCATGAAGGCGGCAGAAACCGTGAAGCTGCAACTCGATAATGTGATGCTGCCAGTCGAGGCTTTACTAGGTGAAGGCGAGCTGGACTATCAAGCCTTTATCGACTTTGGTTATTTGGCTTGGTGCGCTTTGGCTACTGGTACGGCGCAGGCCGTGCTCGATTATGTCGTGCCATATGTGAATGAACGCGAAGCCTTTGGTGAGCCGATTTCGCATCGCCAAGGTGTGGCCTTTATGGTCGCGGACATGGCCATCGAAGTCGAAGCTATGCGCATCATGACCTGGCGTGCTGGCTCGCTCGCCGAAGCTGGCAAACCCTTCCATCGCGAAATCTATTTGGCGCGTTTGTTGTGCGCAGAAAAAGCCATGCAAATCGGCACCAATGGCGTGCAGCTACTCGGTGGCCACGGCTTCACCAAAGAGCATCCAGTCGAGCGTTGGTATCGCGATTTACGCGCCGTAGCGATTGCTCACGGCGGCTTGCATTTATAAACCAGACTTTTTTGACGTCGTTTTTATACCGGCCTAAACCACCGTTTTCACCAGCGGCTATTTTAGAAGCAACTATTTGCGCGCATTGAGCCACTCACACGCTCACGCGCTGGAGCAGCATCATGAACTTAGACACACCGAAAAAATTTGCCATGCTCATCGAGCAAGCCAAGCAAGTCGCGGACAATTTCTATCGTCCCATCTCACGCAAATATGACCGTGCTGAACATGCCTATCCGAAAGAATTAGACATGCTCGCCTCCTTACTCGACGGCATGAACGAGGGCTCAGATGAAGCCGCTGGTGCCACCAGTGCTAGTAAGCGCCCAAGTACCGATGGCAATACTGGCATTCGTAATGGTGGCAATTTATCTGTCGCGCTCGGCACCATGGAGCTGTGCCGTGGTGATACCGGCCTGCTGCTGTCGATTCCACGCCAAGGTTTGGGCAATGCCGCTATTGCAGCAGTTGCCAACGACGAACAGCTCGCACGCTTTAAGGGCAAATGGGCCGCGATGGCCATCACCGAGCCCAGCTGCGGCTCCGACTCCGCCGCTATTCGCACCACCGCGGTAAAAGATGGCGATGATTACATTCTTAATGGTGAGAAAATCTACGTCACCGCAGGTGCCCGCGCCGAGTGCGTCGTAGTCTGGGCCACTCTGGATAAATCGCTAGGCAAGGCCGCGATTAAATCCTTCGTTGTCGAGCACGGCACACCAGGCATGGAAGTCACTCGCCTCGAACACAAGCTCGGCATCAAAGCCTCCGATACCGCGGCGATCAACTTCACCGACTGCCGCGTGCCTGCCGCCAACTTACTCGGCACGCCAGAAATTGATCTGAAAAAAGGCTTCGCCGGCGTCATGGAAACCTTCGATAACACCCGCCCCTTGGTTGCGGCCATGGCTGTTGGTGTCGCCGCAGCTTCCATTGAGCGCATGAAAGAATTACTCGCCGACCACATCGATCCCAACTACGGCACACCACCGCTCAACTCATCGCACGCTGAAGCCACGCTGTATCGCTTAGAAGCAGAATGGGAGGCCGCACGCCTACTCACGTTAAAAGCCGCATGGATGGCAGATAACAAGCAGCCGAACTCTAAAGATGCCTCTATCTGCAAAGCCAAAGCCGGACGAGTGGCTAACGAGGTCACACTGAAGTGTGTCGAGCTCGCCGCCTCGCTCGGTTATGGCGAAGATGAGCTGCTAGAGAAGTGGTCGCGCGACTCTAAAATCCTCGACATTTTCGAAGGCACGCAGCAAATTCAGCAGCTGATTATTGCCCGCCGCGTGCTCGGCAAAAGCTCAGCTCAACTGAAGTAAGGCTTGCGACAGGGATGCCCAGAGGCCAAACTCTGGGCATCCATTCGTAACCTAGGAGCGCCATCCATGAAAGGCGATAAGCAAGTCATTGCTCATTTGAACAAAACCCTGGCCAATGAGCTGGTGGCGATTAATCAGTACTTTTTGCATTCGCGGATGTATGACGACTGGGGCCTGAAAAAGCTTGGCGCTCACGAATATCACGAATCCATCGACGAAATGAAACATGCCGACTTGCTGATCAAGCGCATTCTATTTTTGGAAGGCCTTCCTAACCTGCAAGATCTTGGCAAATTGATGATTGGTGAAAATACCGAAGAGATGCTGAAATCAGATTTGGCTTTGGAAAACAAAGCCATTCCTGATTTGCGTGAGGCGATTGCCTACTGCGAGAGTGTTAGTGATTACGGTAGTCGCGATTTATTTCAGCATATTTTGGATGCTGAGGAAGAGCATGTGGATTGGCTGGAAACGCAGCTAGGCTTGATTGAGAAGGTGGGGATTCAGAATTATTTGCAGACTCAGATGGAAGGCGCTGATAGCTGAGGCTTTTGGCGTTTATCTGAGAACAGCATGAGGGGTGGATGAGGACTGCGCTACGGTTTCGCCTATTCGCGCCGACCTCATCCACCCCTCATGCTTTCGGAGCTCGCGCAGGCTCTTCTGAAGCAAATATTTTCTTGGGCCGCCAAGCCTGCCTGATAAGAAATAGGCTAGCTTGTTTCGCGGCAGCGCTAGGTCGGCGCTATGCATTTCTCGGATGACACTCCCCCTCTACCTCATGTTTACCCATAACGCATGCACAGAGCCGGGAAGAACAAAAAGTAAGCACAAAATGATGTTTAGTATCAGATGCTTGCCTACACCTTCTTTTATAAATACGGCTACTGGCGGTAAGAAAATCGACAGTAAAATCATGATCAGTTTGCTCATGTGAAGCTCCAAGCTTGGTGGTGATGTCGCACTTTAGTGTATTTTTGAACTTGATTTCATTCAAAGTAAAAAGTTAGTTAGCACTCTGCATGATTCAGTTTATGCCTAACTTGCTCATTCGATAGGCCTTGGATCTCGACAACCTTATGCTGAGATGTCTTGCCTGAAACAACGCTAACGCTTTTTTCAGGTAGACCAAGGCTAGTTGCTAGCACAAGCACCACTGCCGCATTCGCCTTCCCTTTCTCGGGCTGAGCAGCCACACGAATTTTCAGCGCATCACCCAACCATCCAGATATTTCAGACTTCGAGGCGCCTGGAACTACTTTCACGCTAAGCCTAACTAGCACATTTTCTTTATATGTCATGCAGCAATCGCTTCTCATTAAATTAAAAATCAAAATAAATAGTCACGCCATAATGCTTAAGCTCTCGCACCATAGCGGAGCAAGCAGGCCATCAACAATCCTAAGTTGGTGCGAAATTTATTAAAAAACAGGCTATTTCCCATTTTTTTTGTGGCACAGCTCTTGCTCTTACAAACATATCGTTTGGTTCTTCATGCTCAATACCCAAGCATAGCAGAGAGCATTTTCTTGAAGAAAAATCAGGGAAAAGTGAGTAAATCTTAGGCATTTATAAAACGCACGAGTGATACCAAATGGCTAGCCCTTTACCTTTAAAAGAGAAATCTTATGTCCTACTTAGCACCCTCTGAGTTTGTTACAAAAATGGTCGACTCTGGAGAATCAAAAGTCTTCATGTCTACTCGTGACACCTTAATTCGTGCCTATATGGCTGGTGCAATCTTAGCTTTAGCTGCTGTTTTTGCGATTACTATTGCCGTTCAAACTGGTTCATTTCTGCTTGGCGCAATTTTATTCCCCGTCGGTTTTTGCATGCTCTATTTAATGGGGTTTGACTTGTTAACTGGCGTCTTCGTGCTGGCACCGTTGGCCTTACTTGATAAACGCCCTGGTGTTACAGTTTCCGGCGTACTAAGAAACTGGGGCTTAGTTTTCTTAGGAAACTTTGCTGGCGCCTTAACCGTTGCAGCCATGATGGCTTTTGTTTTCACCTACGGCTTCAATACTGATGCAGGCGCCGTTGGCACGAAAGTAGCTAGTATCGGTGAAGCACGTACATTAGGTTATGCTCAATATGGAGTAGATGGCTGGCTGACTATTTTTATTCGTGGCATGCTTTGCAACTGGATGGTATCTCTAGGCGTTGTTGGGGCGATGATATCAACATCAGTTAGCGGAAAAGTTATTGCCATGTGGATGCCAATATTCCTATTTTTCTTTATGGGATTTGAGCACTCTGTAGTTAATATGTTTTTGTTTCCATTCGGCTTAATCATGGGTGGAGACTTCTCTATTGCAGACTATTTAATATGGAATGAAATCCCTACCGCTTTGGGCAACTTAGTTGGCGGCCTTGCTTTTACTGGCCTCACTTTATATTCAACGCATGTTAGAACTGCACCTAAGCGCAATGCATAATAATGAATAACCTGAAAGTTAGTATTGGGCAGCACTCTGACAAAGGCCGAAAGTTAGAGAACCAAGACTTTCATGGTATTCATATTCCTGAAGATTCTTTACGTGGAATCAAAGGTATTGCTGTTGCAATGGCTGATGGCATTAGTAGTAGTGCCGTCAGCCATATAGCTAGTCAAACCGCGATACAAAGCTTTTTGCAAGACTATTACTGCACGTCTGAGGCTTGGTCCGTTAAAGGCTCGGCTGAACGCGTTCTATCTGCCACAAACTCATGGCTTTATTCACAAACTATGAGTAGCCCACATCGCTATGACAAAGATAAGGGCTATGTCTGTACATTTAGCGCACTAATTATAAAAGGTCACTCTGCGCATATTCTCCATATTGGCGATACAAGAATATATCGCTTTAATAGTAATGGCCTAGAGCAACTCACTAATGATCATCGTCTATGGGCTACGCAAGATAAAAGCTACCTAAGTCGCGCACTAGGCATTGAGTCAAAATGCAACTCTGACTATCAATTACTAAGCGTTAACGCAGGCGATATTTTTATTATTACCACTGACGGAGTTTATGAGTTCGTTAGTGCGCAAGATATAGTTTCAACACTAGAGCAGCACCACGACAACCTAAATGCTGCTGCACAAGCCATCACTACTCTAGCGTATGAACAAGGTAGCGATGACAATCTTAGCATTCAAATTGTGCGAATCGATAATCTGCCAGAGCAGGCAGTAAATCACGTTAAGCAACAAATAGAGCAGCTACCATTCCCACCCGAACTCAGAGGGCGGATGGTGTTTGATGGCTACACTATTCTTCGAGAAATTCATGCCAACTCCAGAAGCCATGTCTACTTAGCACAAGATAACGCATCAAAAAAGCAGGTAGTTTTAAAAACTCCCTCAGTTGACCTAGGCGGAAATGAAGACTATTTAGAGCACTTCTTGATGGAGGAGTGGGTTGCTAGGCGCATTAATAATACCCACGTCATGAAAGCAGAATTGCCAGACAGACCGCGCAATTATATTTATACCGTATTCGAATTCATCAAAGGCAAAACTCTAGCTCAGTGGGCAATAGACAACCCAAAAGCCGATATCGAAGCCGTCCGCAGTATTGTGGAGCAAATTACCAAAGGGCTATATGCTTTTCATCGCATGGAGATGCTGCATCAGGACTTACGACCTGAAAATATTATGATCGATACAGATGGTGTCATTAAAATAATCGACTTCGGCGCTGTTAGCATCGCTGGGCTACAAGAAACAACGATAGAGCAGCCAGCCACCTACTTACAAGGCACAGCTCTTTA
The DNA here is from genome assembly GCF_982810325.1 of Paraperlucidibaca sp. Taxonomy (NCBI): domain Bacteria; kingdom Pseudomonadati; phylum Pseudomonadota; class Gammaproteobacteria; order Moraxellales; family Moraxellaceae; genus Paraperlucidibaca; species Paraperlucidibaca sp. Next base: position 60,668 of record NZ_CEYEMI010000009.1, on the reverse strand, counting down.
CAGTGCGCCGGAGTATTTTTTGGGCGAATATGGCACAACACGATCAGAATTATTCTCTCTAGGAGTAATTACCTACTATCTTTTATCTGGACGCTATCCTTATGACACTAATGTCGCAAAAACTAAGACTTTATCCGCCCAAAAGAAGCTTTGGTATCGTAGCGTGCTTGAAGAGGACCGAGAAATCCCTAAATGGGTAGATTATGCTATTCAAAAAGCGGTTCATCCATTACCAAGCCAGCGTTACGAGGAAATATTTGAGTTTACTCATGACTTGCGCCAGCCAAGTAAGCAGTTTTTAAACAAAATACGCCCTCCACTGATTGAGCGAAATCCAGTAGCAGTATGGCAAGCAATATCATCAATACTACTTATGATTATTTTATATTTACTTAGCCTAGGACAGTAAATAAAAATATATTATCGCCAGGCCACAAAGGCTAACCATGATATATATTCGCTAGGAGCTTACTAAGCTTATCTTCAAAAAAGTAGTAAAAAAGCTAGTTAACGCCCAGCATGATTCAGTTTATGCCTAACTTGTTCATTCGATAGGTCTTGGATTTCGATAACCTTATGCGGAGGCGTCTTGCCTTAAACAGCGCTAACGTTAAGACGAGCAAGCGAGCTGTCAGCGCTACTCATCCTCTACAACTACCGCTATTTTTAGCGCATGAGCATCTTCGCCCAAATTAAATTTATTGCCAAAATAGAGTGTGGCATCGCCTTTTTGATGGGCAACTAGTCTACAAACGGTGCCGCCAAATAAGACTCCAGGCTCACGGAATGGGATGAAGCTTCTGGTATTTTCGCACTCAATACTGGCTATCTCTGGCGCGGCACTGATCATCCAAGGGTAGTAACCCCACCAACCCGGAAAGCCATTGCCAATTGCTAAAACCTCAGCGGCTTCACCGACCTTTATTTGCAAGGATGGTTCTACGTCAGGATTTTTCAGCAACGATTTATAACTTAGCCTTACTCCAGCGCAGCCTTGAAGAAGCACCGCCAGCAGAGCTAGGCATACTATTTTATTGCAGTATATTTTCATGTTCTTCGCAGCAGTCCTCTGGCAGTACGTGAGCTCTTAGCACAAGAGCCCCCATTGAGAAAAGTCGTCAGCAATAGAGCCCCTCGCTACGGCTTCGCCTATTCGCGAGAGGCTCTATTGCTGACGACTCAGGCGCTGGTGGAGATAGTGGCGGTGCGAATAGGCGAAGCCGTAGCACAGCCACTATCTCCACCAGCGCCAACTAGCTCAAGCTTCAAGCTGCTTCCGCTTCCGATACTCGATCGGAGTTTCCTGAGTCCAGCGCTTAAACGCCCGATAAAACGTGCTCGGCTCGGCAAATCCCGTCAAATACACAATCTGCTCAATACTCTCATCGGTGCGAGCCAATAAACGCCGCGCCAACCGTGAACGATAGTCTGCCAGCACATGATTAAAGCTTGTGCCCGCCTCCTCCAGCTCAGTCCGCAAACGCCGCGCCGGCATGCCGATGCGCTGCGCCACCGCCTCTAACGTGGTATCACCTGACTCTAGCATCTCACCAATTGCTCGCTTCACTGCTTCAACTAAATCCAAACGCTCAAGCTCAGCGAGCTTCTCGTTAGCCATTTTTTCATGCAGGCGCAACAAGCTTGGCTCGGCATGCCAAACCTGGTGGTCAAGCACTCGCATATCAAAATAGATCCGATTTTCGCTGCAGCCTAGCGTTACTGGGCAGCCATAAACGCGTTCGTATTCGGCCGGAGATGCGCCTTCAACATGCGTGAAGTGCACGGCGAGTGGCTGAAAGTGACCATCGGTAAGCGAGCCAAAAAAGCGGATCACACCCATCACTAGTGCTTCGGCAAAATGACGCATGCCGGTGGCATCGGCAATGTCGGCGAGATAGCAGTGATTACCATCGATTACTAAGCGCGAGGTAATGGCATCGCTCAATAAGCGCTGATACGCCAAGGCGCGGTGCAGACCTTCGCCAAAAGTGGGGCTGGATGAAATGAGGTATTCGAGCACCTGGCCGCGATAGACCGGTAGATGCTCGCCTAAGTGCAGGCCGATATGAGGGTCGCCGGAGATGTCTTCGAGTGCGCGCCAAAACATGGCTTGACCGGCAAATGGCGTGCGCTCGGGCGACTCAACATCAAGCCAGTTAGGTGACACTTTGGCTTGTAGCAAGATAGCTTCGACCGGCAATCCAGCCTTGAGCATGGCCTGATAGGCCAGTCGCAGCAAAATCGGCGCGTCCGTTCGCTCAGTCATCAGCAAGTCTCAATTATCGTCGGCGCAAGGGGTCTCATCATGAGCCCGAGTCTACTCGCATTTTGCCGCGGCGCAGACAAAGCCTACGCCGCGAGTAGGCCTTATCCGATAAAGCGACGAGCATTGCGGAACATGCGCATCCACGGGCCGTCTTCTTGCCATTCTTGCGGATGCCAGCTGTGTTGCACGGCACGGAATACGCGCTCGGGATGCGGCATCATGATGGTGGCGCGGCCATCGCGACTGGTCACGCCGGCAATGCCGTGTGGCGAGCCATTGGGATTGAGCGGGTACTGCTGCGTGCGGCGGCCATAACCATCGACCCAGCCGAGAGCAACCAAGCCTTGTTCGCCCAGAGCCGCCAACGTGCTAGCGTCGTGATGCGCGCGGCCTTCGCCATGAGCCACGGCGATGGGCATAGTGGAGCCGGCCATTCCCGCTAAAAATAACGAAGGCGATTCCGGCACTTCAACCAAGCAAGTTCGCGCCTCAAAGACTTCGCTGCGGTTGCGGGCAAAGGTTGGCCACATATCCGCGCCTGGAATGAGCGCCTTCAGTTGCGAGAGCATTTGGCAGCCATTGCACACGCCTAAGCTAAAGGTGTCTGGGCGAGCAAAGAAGGCCGCGAATTCATCACGCACATGTTCGGTGAAGAGGATGGATTTAGCCCAGCCACCGCCAGCGCCGAGCACGTCGCCATAAGAGAAGCCACCGCAAGCGACAAGGCCAACGAAGTCCTTCAATGACACACGACGGCTGATGAGATCGCTCATGTGCACATCGATCGCGGTAAAACCGGCGCGATGGAATGCTGCAGCCATCTCGGTTTGGCCATTGACGCCCTGCTCACGCAAGATCGCCACGCGTGGACGAATGCCGCTAGCAATAAACGGTGCGGCGATGTCGTCATTGATATCGAAACTAAGTTTGGCAAATAAGCCGGGGGCTGGCTCGGCCAAGGCCTTGAATTCCTCTTCGGCGCAGTCGGCGTTATCGCGCAGCGCTTGCATGCGATAGCTGGTCTCGGCCCACAACTGTTGAGCACGCGAGCGCGGCAGGCTTAAGCGAGCCTTGCCTTTCAGGCTGATGTTCAATTCTTCACGGCTATTAAGGCCGCCAAGCACGTGCACATGACCGGCAACTAGCGTATTGGCAAAAGCAGCTTTCACCGCCTCAGCATCGCTGGCACGGACTTGCAGCACAGCACCTAATTCTTCGCTAAATAGTGCGGCTAAGATATCAGCCTCGCTATCACTGTCGGCTATCGCGTCGAGGGCGACGTTGACGCCAACACGGCCGGCGAAGGCCATTTCCGCCAAAGTGGCCCAGAGGCCGCCATCGCTGCGATCGTGATAGGCCAGCAAACGGCCATCGGCATTGAGCGTTTGGATGCCATCGAAGAAGGCTTGTAAGAGCATGGGGTCATCGACATCGGCAGGCGTCGTGCCGACTTGGCTATAAACCTGCGCCAAGGCGGAGCCGCCGAGGCGGTTATGGCCACGACCAAGATCGATCAGCACTAGCACTGTATCGTCGATATCGCGGCGTAATTCAGGGGTGAGTGTGGCGCGAATATCAGTCACAGGAGCGAAGCCGGTGACCACTAATGACAGCGGCGAGGTCACTGATTTTGATTCATCGCCATCCTGCCAAACTGTGCGCATAGACATCGAGTCTTTGCCCACCGGAATGGTTAAGCTCAGCGCTGGGCATAACTCCATGCCCACTGCGTAGACGGCGTCATAGAGGTTTTCATCTTCTTTGCCAGCGCCAGCGGCGGCCATCCAGTTCGCCGACAGTTTAATGTCGGAGAGCTTGGCAATGCGCGATGCCGCCATATTGGTGATGGTCTCACCAACGGCCAAGCGTGCAGAGGCAGCGGCGTTGAGTATGGCCACGGGCGTGCGTTCACCCATCGCCATGGCCTCGCCGGTGTAGCCATTGAAACCAGTCGCGGTTACTGCGACATCAGCTACCGGCACTTGCCATGGGCCGACCATTTGCTCGCGCGCCACTAAGCCAGTAATTGAGCGGTCGCCAATGGTGATCAGGAATTGCTTTGAGGCTACCGAAGGCAGCTGCAAAACTCGTTCGGCGGCGTCTAGCGCAGTGACATCACGCAAGTTGAGCGCGGTTTGTGTGAGCAGTTGGCGCTGAAAGCTGCGCTGCATTTTTGGTGTTTTGCCGAGCAACACCGACATCGGCATATCGACTGGGGCATTACCAAAATGCGCATCTTCCACACGCAAATGTCGCACTTCTTTTGCCTCACCCAAGACCGCAAACAAGGCTCGCTCGCGCTCACAAAGCTCAGTAAATAGCTGCAAGCTGCTTGGGCGAATAGCCAAAACATAGCGCTCTTGCGCTTCGTTGCACCAAATTTCAACTGGTGCCATGCCGCGCTCTAAGCTCGGGATAGCACGTAAATTCAAGGTTGCGCCAAGCTCGTGATCATTGACCAATTCGGGCATGGCGTTGGACAAGCCACCGGCGCCAACATCGTGAACTGAAACAATAGGGTTGGCTGCACCCAAACTCCAGCAGGCATCAATGACTTCTTGCGCCCGACGCTCCATTTCAGGGTTTTCGCGCTGCACTGAGGCGAAGTCTAGGTTCTCTGCGCTGGCGCCACTGGCCATCGACGAAGCTGCACCACCACCTAGGCCGATGAGCAATGCTGGGCCGCCGAGCACAATCAATAGGTCGCCGGGCTCAATCGGATTTTTCTGCACATGATCATCGCGAATATTGCCGTAGCCGCCAGCGATCATGATGGGCTTGTGATAGCCCATGACTTCGGAGCCATGAACACCGTTGACGCGCAGCTCGAAGGAACGAAAATAACCGCACAGGGCTGGGCGACCAAATTCGTTATTAAATGCCGCACCGCCAAGTGGGCCTTGCAGCATGATGTCGCGCGCAGTGACGATGCGATCGGGCTTGCCATATGGTGTTTCCCATGGCTGCACAAAGCCGGGGATATTCAAGTTCGATACCGTAAAGCCAGTGAGTCCCGCCTTGGGTTTGCCACCGCGACCGGTCGCACCTTCATCACGGATTTCACCACCAGAGCCTGTCGCTGCACCGGCAAATGGCGCAATCGCGGTCGGGTGGTTATGCGTTTCCACTTTCATCAAAATATGCACGGGCTCGTGATTAAAGCCGTAAGCGTGGCCGCCATTGAGGCGATAAAAACGATCGGCTTCGCTGCCGGCAATGACCGCGGCATTATCGTGATAGGCCGATAAAATGCCGACACTGTAATTGGCGTAGGTGTTTTTGATCATGCCAAATAGCGTGTGCGGCGTAGCCTTGCCGTCAATCACCCAGCTGGCATTGAAAATTTTGTGGCGGCAATGCTCGGAGTTGGCCTGAGCAAACATCATCAGCTCGATGTCGTGCGGGTTGCGGCCCAAGCGCGTGAAGTTGTCGACCAGATAATCCACTTCGTCATCGCTCAGCGCAAAGCCGTGGGTTTGGTTGGCCTCAGCTAAAGCTTCACGGCCACCACCTAAAACATCGATAGATTTCAGCTCACGCGGCGCTTCTTGGCGAAATAAAATGCTGGCGTCCGCAGGAGCATTAAGCACCGCTTCAGTCATGCGATCGTGAAGCAGCGCAGTGACTTGCTGCCAATCGGCAGCGCTCAAACTTTCAGCGCCAGCCACCCAATACTCAGTGGCGCGCTCGATGCGGCGCACGGCAGCCAAGCCGGTATTGTGGGCAATATCGGTAGCTTTCGATGACCATGGCGAAATAGTTCCTGGCCGTGGCACCACTACCGCCACTCGGCCCTGCTCGCTGACATCAAACTCATCGCCATAATGTAAGAGTGCTTGCAGCGACTCTGGAGCTTCGCTTAAGTCAGTGTCGACAATGTGCAGCCAACGTGCGGAGACCGCCTGAATGCTGGGCTGAAGCTCTCGCAAGGTGTCCAACAAACGTTGTTGACGGAAGGCGGTGAGCGCAGAAGCGCCGGGCAGAAGCAGCATAGTGGAGTCTCGCGTGCCAAAGAGGAAAAATCTGAGGTGCATAGTGTAGCAAAAACAGCTGCCGACGGACGGCTGATCGTCACATTAGCGCAGTCTGTATTCGCGGCCAGCGCCGAGACATTGTCGGACAATCTAGCGAGCTTCATCGGGTCAGGTTGGACGCTCAGCCTTCCTAGCCCTACACTGCAAGCAACTCAGAGAAGACAAGTTGAGGTGCCACATGGCTATTAAACGCCCACCAAAGCGTCTAAGCCCGCATCGCCAAGCTATTAAAATGCTCAAACGCATTAACCGCCGCCACGTTAAAGTCGCGGTAGCGGGCACATTAGCAGCTAGCACACTGGCCTTGCAGCCTATGCAAAATGCTTTGGACATGGTGCGTAGCAGTGGTGAACTTCACCTCGTCGGCGTCTCTAGCCCCAGCACATTCTTCCAGCAAGATGGCCATACTCACGGCCTGCAGTTCGAGCTTGCGCAGCAGTTTGCTAATGAACTCGGCGTAAAACTCGTTGTCGACTCAGTCACATCACCGCACCGAGTCTTGCAATCGATTCGTCGCAATCAAGCTCAACTCGCACTCACTGGCATTACCGCCGACGACCCTCGCCTTGAGCGTTTGCGCGTTAGCAACCCAGTCATTGAAGTTCAGCAGCAGCTGGTTCAGCGCAATGATCAGCGCATGCCCAAAGATATCTCAGGGCTTACCGGCAAAGTCGTTGGTGTCGTCGCAGGCAGCACCGAGGCCCAGCATTTAAAAGACTCTGTGCGCGAAGTTGAAAACGTCAAAATCATCGAGATTCGCCAAGGCAAAAGCCTCGACTTATTAGGCTTGCTCGATGAAGGCCGAGTCGATTTTGTCGCGATGAATTCGCGCGAATTCGACGCCTTCCGCCCACTCTTCCCTAATCTTCGCGACAGCATGTCGCTTGAGCGCACCGATGCAGTGTCTTGGGTGTTCATGAAGTCTGGTGATCACAGCCTTTACCAAGCCGCCCAAGACTTCTTAGTGCGCAAACAGGCCGATGGCACTTTGCAGCGTTTGGCCGAGTTTTATAGCAATGGCAACGTCTTCGACAGCTATGGCGCCAAGCATTTCAATCGCGATATTGCTAACCGCTTGCCGCATTATCAATCGTTGTTTGAGCGCGAGAGCACCGCCACCGATGTCGACTGGCGTCTACTTGCGGCCATTGCCTATCAAGAGTCGAAATGGAACCCCAACGCTGTGTCACCAACAGGTGTTAAAGGCCTGATGATGCTGACGCAGGGAACTGCCTCGATGATGGGCGTAAAAAATCGTGAGCATGCCGGCCAAAGCATTCATGGTGGCAGCGCCTACTTCAAATACATTCACGATCGTATGCCAGAGAGCGTTGCCGAGCCTGATCGCACGTGGATGGCGCTGGCTTCATATAATATGGGCCCTGCGCATATTTTGCGCGCCCGCAAACTCACCGAGCGCAATGGCGGCGATGCCAATAGCTGGCTCGATGTGTCGCGTAATTTACGCCAGTTAGCGCAGGATAATCGTCGCCAAGGCCGCTCTGTGCCGGATGTTGGCCAAGGCCTGCATTATGTCCAGCAGGTTCGTCGTTATTACGATGCCATCGCACTCAATACGCAGGTGACGCTGAGCAAAACTCAGGTGGCATCACTTGATTTTGATATTAGTAATTCGACCACGCAGTAAATTCTGTACGCTCTGCCTACTTACTGCGCTCGATACACGCAGTCTTAGCACCCGCAAAATCTACGCACTAGTGCCCTAAATACGCCGCCCGCACACGTGGGTCGGCAGCCAGTGCTTTTGCCTCGCCGCTCAGCGTGATAACACCTGACTCCATGACATAAGCTCGCTGCGCAATTTCCAGCGCTTGGCGGGCATTTTGCTCAACCAACAGCACTGCCACACCCTCGCTAGCTATCCGCTCAATCAGTCGAAAAATCTGCTCAACCAAAATTGGGGCCAGGCCCATCGACGGCTCATCGAGCAGTAATAATTTCGGCCGGCTCATTAGTGCGCGAGCAATCGCTAACATTTGCTGCTCACCACCCGATAACGTGCCAGCCAACTGCCCACGACGCTCCGCTAAGCGCGGAAACTGCTCTAATTGCTGCGCTAAATCGTGGGCGATTTGCGAGCTATCATTGCGGCAGTAAGCACCCATTTGTAAGTTTTCCAGCACCGTGAGTTTGGCAAAAATACCGCGCCCTTCTGGCACCAATGCTAGGCCGCGCCCTACTCGCTCATGCGCCGGCAAGCGGCTTAAGTCGACACCGTCATAGGTCAATGAGCCACCCGCTTTTAGCAGGCCGCCAAGTGCACCCATGGTCGATGTTTTACCCGCGCCATTGGCCCCAATAAGCGAGACCAGTTCCCCAGCCTGCACATCCAAGCTGATGCCGCGCACGGCTTCAATGCCGCCATAATGCACGGTGAGGTCACGCACGCTCAGTAAGCTCATGCCTCACCTCCCAAATACGCCGCAATCACGCGTGGATCTTGACGAATAGCTGCTGGCTCGCCTTCGGCTATCAGCTCACCAAAGTCGAGCACGGCCAAGCGATCACATAAACTCATCATCAGTTTTACATCGTGCTCAATCAGCAGCACGGTGATGCCGTCATCGCGAATGCGGGTGAGCAATACGCGCAGCGCCTCAGTCTCGGTTGGGTTCATGCCGGCAGCAGGCTCATCGAGCGCTAATAATGACGGCCGTGTGGCCAAGGCGCGGGCAATTTCTAGGCGGCGCTGGTCGCCATATGACAGTTCATTAGCTAGGCGCGAAGCACAGCTGCGCGGCAGGCCAACGTAGTCGAGCAACTCAAACGCACGCGCTCGAATGCTGGCTTCTTCGGTGCGAGCGTTCGCGGTATTAAACAAGGTAGCAAACAGGCCTATGCCACTGTGGCGATGGCAGCCCACCATGATGTTTTCTAAGGCGCTCATATAGTGAAACAGGCGAATATTCTGAAACGTTCGCGCAATACCACGAATGACGATTTCGTAGGGCTTCAAATTCAACGGCAAGGCTTGGCCGCGCAATACGCGAGTGCCGGTATCGGCGGTATACATGCCGGTGATGATATTAAACAGCGTGGTTTTACCGGCGCCATTGGGGCCAATCAGGCCATAAATAGTGCCTTCGGGAATGCTTAAATCGATGCCCTTTAAAGCCTTAACACCGCCGAAGCGCTTGCTGATATCACGCAGCTGCAAAAGCTCAGTCATGCTTCAGCTCCTGCGCGCGCCGGGCCGATGGCCAGAGCCCGCCAGGACGATAGAGCATGACCAGAATCATCGAAAGGCCGAACAGCAACATGCGCAAGTTTTCCGGATCGACAACTTGATGGCCAAATAGCTGCTGCTGCAAAGGGCTAATAACTTCTCGCAAAATTTCTGGCGTGATGGTCAGTAAAAACGCTCCCAACAGCACGCCTGGGATATGCCCCATGCCGCCGAGCACCACCATGCACAGCACCATGACCGACTCCATCAACGTGAAGCTTTCAGGGCTAACAAAGCCCTGAAACGAGGCAAATAGCGCTCCGCCAACACCACCAAAGCTCGCGCCCATGGCGAAGGCTAATAGCTTCATATTGCGCGTATTAATGCCCATGGCAGTCGCCGCTACTTCATCCTCGCGAATGGCAACCCAGGCGCGACCAATGCGGGAGTTTTCTAAGCGGCGGCAGGCCACTACGGCAATAATAACCAACGCGAGTAGCACATAGAAGTACAGCTGCGCACTGACCAAGTTGACCACGCCAAAGTTTAAGCCTTGGTCAAAACTCCAGCCACCAACGCTTAAAGTATCGATGCCGCTAATGCCTTGCGGGCCATTGGTAATGTTTATTGGTCGATCAAGATTATTGATAAACAAGCGTACGATTTCGCCGAAACCCAAGGTGACAATGGCGAGATAGTCGCCGCGTAGCCGCAAAGTTGGCGCGCCGAGCATGGCGCCAACCACAGCCGCGATAGCTGCCGCGATAGGTAAAATCAGCCAGGGCGACCAATGCATATCCCAGTGTGGCGAGGCTAGTAGCGCAAAGACATAAGCGCCAACGGCGTAGAAGGCGATGAAGCCCAAGTCGAGCAAGCCGGCATAGCCAACAACGATATTTAGCCCTAGAGCCAAAATGGCGTAGAGCAAGCAGTAGTCGAGGATGCGCACCCAGTACGGCCCAAGCAAAGCGCCCATCCAAAATGGCGCGGTGAGCAGCAGGCCTAATAAAAACCAACGCACGCGGCCTTGCGCCAATGCCATTAAATTGAACTTCATGGACGATCCGCCGAGCGTTCGCCAAGCAGGCCCGACGGCCTAAACACCAGCACTAAAATCAGCACTAGAAATGCAAAGACATCCTGATATTGGCTGCCCAAAAAGCCGCCAGTCAGGTCGCCAATATAGCCCGCACCTAAGCTTTCAATAATGCCCAATAGCAAGCCGCCAACGACTGCCCCTGCAAGGTTACCAATACCGCCAAGCACGGCAGCGGAGAAGGCTTTTAGACCTAGCATAAAGCCCATATAGGCATGAGCTTGGCCATAATTAGCGCTAACCATCACACCCGCGACCGCCGCCAGTATCGAGCCGATAACAAAGGCACTAGCGACAACACGATCAACGGAGACGCCCATCAGGCGAGCAACCGATGGTGACTGCGCCGCAGCGCGCATGGCACGGCCAAGTTTGGTGCGATGCACGAGTAGCAAGAGCGCGCCCATCAACACCGCTGAGAGCAGCACAATGACGCCCTGCACCGGCATAAAGGTGGCAGAGCCAAGTTGAATTGGCTCACTCGGCAAAATCGCAGGAAAAGGAATGTATTGGCGACCCCAGATCATCATGGCGACGTTTTGCAGCACGATGGAAACACCGATGGCGGTGATCAGCGGCGCTAAACGCGGCGCGCCACGCAGCGGTCGATAGGCGAAGCGCTCAATACCCATGCCCAACAAAGCGCAAACCGGAATCGCCAGCAGCAAGCTAAACGCAATGAGTAACACCGGTGACAAGGGCAAATGCATGCCGAGCAACCAACTCAATACGCTGATGGTGACCATGGCGCCGATCATCACCACCTCGCCATGAGCGAAGTTAATTAGCCCCAAAATGCCATACACCAAGGTGTAGCCAAGCGCGATCAATGCGTAAATGCTGCCTAAAATCAGGCCATTGAGTAACTGTTGCTGCAACACATCCATGGCTTATTTCGACTCAATCGTTTTCAGCACTTGCCATTGGCCGGCCTTGGCGCGATAGACCGTGATCGAGCCTTGCGTGAGGTCGCCCTGAGCATCAAAACGAATACGCGAGGTAACGCCGTTATAGTCAGTTTTGGCCAACTCTTGTTTCACTTTCACAGGATCGGTAGTGCCGGCACGCTGCATGGCTTGCGCGAGAATCATCATAGCGTCGTAGCAATACGGTGCATAAAGCTGGATTTTTCCGTACTTAGCTTCGAAGCGCTTTTTAAACGCTGGGCCATTCGCTAGCGTGTCTAAAGGTCGACCCGGAAGCGATGCGACAACACCCTCGGCAGCTGTTGCGGCAAGCTTCATAAACTCGGCGGTATGAATACCATCGCCGCCAAGCAGCTGCATACTTAAGCCCAATGACTGCATTTGCTTGGCCATAGGCGCGCCTTGACCATCCATGCCACCAAAAAATAACAAGTCCGGCTTCTTACCTTTAATCTTGGTCAAAATAGCAGTGAAGTCCGAGGCTTTATCGCTGGTGTATTCGCGCACAATGATTTCAGCGCCGGCAGCAATAGCGGCTTTTTCAAACTCATCAGCTAGGCCTTGGCCATAGGCAGTGCGGTCATCGATGATGGCAATTTTCTTCGCGCCCAGCTCCTGTACGGCAAATTCGCCTAAAGCTCGCCCCTGCTGAATATCATTCGCCATGACACGAAAGGCGTTATCGAAACCTTGTTGGGTATAACGTGGCGTGGTTGCCGAAGGCGAGATTTCTACGATGCCAGCGCTGTTATAAACACGCGAAGCCGGCATGGTGGTGCCTGAGTTCAAATGACCAATGACGGCCTTAACGCCATCATCAACAAACTTTTGCGCGACTGTGGTGGCCATACGCGGGTCGGCCTGATCATCTTGCGAGTCGAGTTGAAAGACCACCGACTCATCGCCAATTTTAAAGCCAGCGGCATTTAAATCATCGATGGCTAAGCGCACGCCATTTTCATTATCTTTACCGAGATGCGCCTGAGTGCCAGTGAGCGGCGCGGCGTGGCCAATGACCACGATGCGTTTGCCGTCTTCTGTCATCGATGGCGTATGTGGCTTTGGGCTACAAGCGACCAAAACGGTAGCGGCAGCAATGACGGCGGCAGCAATGCGCGAGGATTTTTTCATCATGATATGTCTGCTCGTTGCACAGGCCATGTGGCCAAAAGTGTGATTATTACTGCGTTAGGCCTTGCTGAACAGATCACCCACCAGTTGTTATTACCTTGTTGGCAAGACGCGCTGGCACAAGATCGCTAAACTGCGGCGCTTAATGAGATATTTTGTGCTCACAGTGTGCCGCGAAATGGCCACAAAACCAAACAATGCCGACGAGAATCTGATGAACGCAGCCACGCCCTTATCACCCACACTAGAACTCACCCTCGCCCTCATCCGCGAACCCTCGGTGACACCTTTTGATGCCGACTGCCAAGACCTAATGATCCGTCGCTTAGAGGCCATCGGTTTTGTGATTGAGCGCCTACGCTTTGGTGAAGTCGATAATTTCTGGGCACGCCGTGGCACAGAAGGTCCTCTATTTGCTTTTGCTGGTCACACCGATGTCGTGCCGCCAGGTCCTAGCGAGCAATGGGCAGTGCCGCCATTCGAGCCACGCATTGAAGACGGTATGTTGATGGGCCGAGGTGCAGCTGACATGAAGGGTTCACTCGCCGCCATGGTGGTGGCCTGCGAACGCTTTGTCGCTGCGCATCCAGACCATAAAGGCAGCATTGCGTTCTTGATCACCAGCGACGAAGAAGGCATCGCGATCGATGGCACCGTGCGAGTAGTGGAAACGTTGGAAGCGCGCGGCGAAAAAATCACCTGGTGCTTAGTCGGCGAACCCTCCAGCACTGATCTAGTCGGCGATGTCATTAAAAATGGCCGTCGCGGCTCGCTCGGCGGCATCCTTAATGTGCTCGGCAAACAAGGCCATGTCGCCTACCCGCATTTGGCCGACAACCCAATTCATCGCGTCGCGCCCGCGCTTACCGAACTGGCCGCTGAGACTTGGGATGAAGGTAATGCCTTTTTCCCCGCCACCAGCTTCCAAATTTCCAATATCAACGCCGGCACAGGCGCCAATAACGTCATCCCAGGCAATGTCGAAGTAGTGTTTAACTTCCGCTTTTCTACCGAACTGACTGAGGCGGTTTTACGCGAGCGCACTGAGGCCATTTTGGATAAACACGGCCTGCGCTATGAGCTGGCGTGGCGCTTAAGCGGCCAGCCATTTTTGACAGCAGCTGGCGCATTAGTCGATGCCGCGGTTGGCAGTATTCAGCACTACACTGGTCGCACGCCTGCGCTGCTCACTACCGGCGGCACATCTGATGGCCGCTTTATCGCACCCACAGGTGCGCAAGTATTGGAGCTAGGGCCGGTCAATCGCACGATTCATCAGATCAACGAATGTGTGAAAGCAGCCGACTTAGACACGCTGACCGACCTCTATGAGGGCATTTTGCAGCGTTTGCTGACCAACTAATGTTGGTTAAAAATCATACTTCTGTATGGCATTTGTCTGATCTAGCTAGTCATCCCGATAAACAGCCGTTAGTCGGCTAAATGCAGAGCTGTCCTAGCGTTTAACAAGTAGCTCTGCTTAATTTTCCTTGCCGGCTCGGATAGCCACTAACAGGCAAGGAATGCATCATGCAGAATCCATCACTCCCCGATCGTAGTGTTCTACAGTATTACCTCAACGAGGTGCGCAACTACCCTCTACTCACGGCCGAAGAGGAGCTAAGCCTGTGCTTAGCTTCGCAAGCGGGCGATGGCTGTGCACGCGACCGCATGATTGTCAGCAATTTACGTCTAGTGCTTCGCATAGCGCGACAACATCAGCGCTCTAGCATGGCATTTGAAGACTTAATTGAGGAGGGAAACCTCGGCTTAATACACGCGGTTGGTAAATTTGACGCTAGCCGTGGCTTTCGTTTTTCAACCTATGCTGTGCATTGGATACGCCAATACATCGAGCGCGGCATCATGGATCAATCGCGCGTTGTGCGTCTGCCGGTGCACATGGGCAAGCGTCTAAATAAATGTCTACGAGTTAGCCGCGAATGGCGTCAGCGCTATGGACACGACGCGCGGCCGGCCGATATGGCAGATGCCATTGGTCGCAGCGAAAATGAAGTGCGCGAACTGCTGCCTTGGCGAGAGTCACCTACAAGCATGACCACCTTTGAAGATGAGGGGCATCCACTACACCCGAGCTGTGGTGAGCATGAAAACCCAGAGCATCAATCGCTGCAAAGTAACTTACTCACCGCCATGTTTCGCTTTGTGGCTAGATTAAACTCGCGCGAGCAGTACATTATTAACTGCCGCTTTGGCGTTAACAGTCATTGCAAGCAAACACTTGAGTGCATCGCCACAACCATTGGCGTAACGCGCGAACGCGTACGACAAATTCAGCTTGAGGCGCTAGCAAAGCTACGCTTATGGATGCACGAGGAACACTTAGATAAAGACTGTTTGAATGACCTAGATGGCTGAATTTGCACGCTCTATCCGCTAGAATACCGAGCTAAGCCTCAGTAGCTCAGCTGGATAGAGCAGCCCCCTCCTAAGGGGCAGGTCGGACGTTCGAATCGTCTCTGGGGCACCATTAAGTCAATGATTTAATTAACTATTAAATCTATAGTACTCGCTGAAAGTAGTGGCATATGAACATCGGCCGAAAAAGCGCATTTGAAACTCTAAGCGCCTAACCCACTACACCGCCGAGCATTGGCACAAAATGTACAGGCTCAATGGTTTGTTGAGTGATGCCATCAAGCGTTTTACACACCAACACCAATGATTGTCCTTGGCCAGCGCCTACGGGTAAAACCATGCGCCCACCGACCGCTAATAAGTCGATTAGCGCAGGTGGTACACCAATCGCGGCGGCCGTGCCAATGATGCCGTCGTACTCGCCCTCACCGGGCCAGCCTTGCATGCCATCGGCATGGCGCAAACGCACATTATTAAGCCCTAATGCTTTTAAACGATCGCGGGCTTTATCCTGCAATGCTTTGATGCGCTCAATGGAGTGCACGCTGCCAACCAGTTGCGCCAAAACAGCAGTTTGATAGCCCGATCCGGTGCCAATTTCTAAGACTTTCTGGCATGGCCCTGCGGCCAGTAAAATCTCACTCATTCGCGCCACAATATATGGCTGCGACAGCGTTTGGCTGTGACCAATAGGCAGCGCAGTGTCTTCATAGGCTCGATGCGCAAGCGCTTCATCAACAAATACATGCCGCGGGGTTTGGCGCATGACATCAAGCACTTGCGCATCGGTAATACCCTGCGCAATAAGCCGTGTCATTAAGCGGTCGCGGGTGCGGGCAGACGTAAATCCTGAACCGTGAATATCGAAGGGCGTGCCGGTGCTCATGGTGTTGTTATTATCTCTAAGCGATGGGGCAAATGTAGCACGCAGCACGCAGGGCGGCAGAACAATTCAGCCATCAGAATTGTTTAATCCATGCCGACAGTGTGCTCATGGCACCACGATGCGTCATATCAGGATCGAGTGGCGTCACACTAATGCAGCCTTCTGAGACCGCATAAAAGTCAGTGCCAGGCGCATTATCGAGCGGATCACCCAAGGCGCCTATCCAATATACGGTGTTGCCGCGAGGGTCTTGTAGCTTCAGCACATCTTGACTACGCGCGCGATGACCTAGGCGGGTCACAGCAAAGCCTTTGTGTTCACTGGGCTCGCCACCCGGCACATTAATGTTGAGCAAAGAGCGCGGTGGCAATCCAATATCCTGCCATTTGCTAATGAGCTGTGCGGCGTAGGCAGCAGCGGCGCGATAATCATCAATACCGCGAATGTCCATTTTCGGCTTCGCCAACGACACGGCCATGGCTGGATGGCCTAAGAATCGCCCCTCCAATGCCGCCGCAACCGTGCCTGAATAAAGCACATCATCGCCAAGGTTTGGGCCGGCATTGATACCTGAAACAATCAAGTCTGGCTCGAAATCGAGAAGGCCATTAAGCGCAACATGAATACAGTCTGCCGGCGTGCCATTAAGCGAAATGAAACCATTGGCTAAGCGCTGCGGGCGTAGCGGCCGATCCAGTGTCAGCGCACTAGAAAAAGCACTGCGCTCACTATCAGGAGCAACTACCGTGACCTCGCCTAAATTAGCTAAGGCATCGGCCATTGCTTGCAAGCCAGGCGCTAATACGCCGTCGTCATTACTCAGCAAAAAGCGCATGCGGGCTCTCCTCTAAATCAATACTCGATGCCAATAGCGCCGTGGCGAACGCACCGCAGGGCAGGCTAAAGCTCAGGCGTAAGCTATCATCAGCTAGCCATTGCGCCGATAAATCAGGGGCACACAAGCGCAGGGATCGGCGCTGATTAGGTAGGCCAATTGCGGCAAGGTCATCGATAATTTGTTGCCATGGCGCTAGCGTCTGCGCTTCGAGCGCGGCCACGGCGTCATGCACCGCCGCTTCACCGGCACCAGGCATCGGGCCGGTGGGATGAATCAGGCCGGCACTTAGGCGCTCGGGCCAACTGGCGTCGTCATCAGTCGGTTGAAAAAAACTGCCGCGACCATCGAGCTGTAAAACATCGCCAACGAGATATGACGCCCAGCTTTGATTGCTCACTCGCGCGGCCAAAACGCGATTAAATAGCGCCGAGCGCAGAGCCGATAACCAAATGCTTTCGCGCTGGTCACGGCGGCGGCGTTGGCCAGCGCGGCGCTCAGCGAGCAGCCTCAAGCCTTGGTCGATATTGCGGCCGCCATGGCCAAAACGCTGGTCACCAATATAGTTCGGCACGCCGTGCACGGCGATGGTGGCGAGTCGCTCATCTAGCAGCTCGCGTGTGGCTGCGCCGATAAAACTTAACTGACGCAGCGTGATGACAAATTGGTTGGCGGCATGGGCGCCACGGCGTAATTTACGATTGCTGCGTGCCTGCTTGAGCACACGATATTGCGCGTTTGGACTATCTTGCGGCAGCCATTCATCGCCCAATGACCAAACGCCGGCGTTTGCCGTGCCCGCACCAGCAGGCCAATGCACGCTAAACCATTGCTGTGTTCGCGCATGGCGATCTTTCATACCGGAATAGCTCAGAGCTTGGCGTGAGAGCCCAAGGCGCTGAGCAATATCAGCGGCAACGGCATCGGTATTGAGACCGCACTTCTCCACCCATAACCACAGATGCTCACCCTCGCCGCTGGGCTCAAAGCCCATAACTTCCACTACCTGAAAATCATCAGGCGTGGCTTTTAATTGCGCACGAGCTAATGGCTCGCCCCACGGAGAAGGGCAATCCCCGCGCAGCGCTGGCGTGTGACTTGTGCATGTTTCGCTTGAAGCAGGCAACTCACTCATATCGGCCACAACATCACCACGGCATGCGCCTCAATGCCTTCGCGGCGACCGACAAAACCAAGTTGCTCTGTGGTCGTCGCCTTCACACTCACGGTATCGAGCGCGACCTGAAGGTCTTCCGCAACGACAGCGCGCATGGCATCAATATGTGGTCGCAGACGCGGTTGCTCGGCCATGATGGTGAGGTCGGCGTTACCCACGACATAGCCACGGGCATGAATGAGCACCAAGACTTTGCGTAATAGCTCACGGCTGTCGGCACCAGCGAAAGCGGCGTCTGTATCGGGAAAATGCTTGCCGATATCGCCTAAGGCTAGCGCACCAAGTAGCGCATCCGATAAGGCGTGCAAAGCTACGTCACCATCGGAATGGGCCATCAAGCCATGCGTGTGGGCGATGCGAATACCGGCGAGCGTGACCGAATCGCCTTCGCCAAAGCGGTGCACATCGATGCCGTGGCCGATGCGTGGACGCAAAGCAGCAGAGCTGGTCATGAGCAGATTCCTTGCGCGCGTTGCGCCGATAAATAAAACGCCGCGAGGGCAAGGTCGTCGGCGTAGGTGATTTTTATATTGTCGCGCGCGCCCAACACTAGGCGTGGGCGATGGCCGAGGCGCTCAATGGCGGCAGACTCATCAGTGACCACCACACCATCGGCGCGTGCGGCCAATAACGCATCACGCAATAAGCCGTAGCGAAATAGCTGCGGCGTAAGTGCATGCATCAGACCAGCACGCGGCACAGTTGCCTCAACGCGAAGCTCCGCTGAATTAGCCCTACTCTGCTTCATGGTATCGCGCACATCATGGGCCAATAGGCCACCGACATCATCCTGCGCACAGGCGTTAATCAACTCGCGCACATCATTCGGCCGTAGCAAAGGCCGAGCAACATCATGAACCAGTACCCAGTCTTCATCGCGTGCTTGCTTCAGCGACAGCAAGCCCGCCAGCACCGAGTCCATGCGCTCGGCACCACCAGCAACGCGACTAACTCGTGCATTCTGCACAGCCGAAACTAGCGCAGCCTGCTCATCATGAGCCGCCAGCACTAATGCAATATGGGAGATTTCATCGAGATCTAGCAAGCGCTGAAGACTGTGTGCAATCACAGGCTGGCCATCAAGGATGGCGTATTGCTTAGCTTGGTTGCCGCCAAAACGAGTGCCTATTCCGGCAGCAGGGACGACTGCAAAATATGCACTCATGGTTGGCGCTCAGGCTCCGCCGCAGACTCTGAAGCGCTATCTTTAGGCGCATGCACCACCGCTGGTGTCGCGGGCATTCGCGCGGTTGCAGAACCCGACAAGGCTTTACCCGTCACCAGATAAAAAGTTTCATCGTCTTTGATCATGCCAAGATCTAACCGTGCGCGCTCTTCAATTGCAGCATGGCCTGTTTTTAGATCATTGACCTCAGCCTCTAAAACATCGTTGCGCTGACGCAGGCGGAGATTTTCTGCCTGCTGCAGCGCAACCGCGCCTTTAAGCCGATGCACATCGCGAACGCCACCTTCGCCGAACCACAGACTCAGCTGCAGCACCACAAAGATAGCCGCCGCCAGCCATAGCAAGGTTCGACTCAGGCTGGGAGCAGCTGTCATGACTTACGCTAAGCCCTTGAACTCGGCCTTGCCGCGATACGGCGCGCTGTAGTCGAGCTCTTGCTCAATACGCAGCAGCTGGTTGTATTTCGCAACGCGATCGGAGCGGCACAGCGAACCAGTTTTGATCTGGCCAGCGGCTGTTGCCACAGCCAAGTCAGCAATAGTGGCATCTTCAGTTTCACCCGAGCGATGCGAAATTACCGTGCTATAGCCATTGGCTTTGGCCAAATAAATCGCGTCCAAAGTTTCAGTCAATGTGCCAATTTGGTTGAACTTGATCAGAATCGAGTTGCCCACGCCTTGGTCGATGCCTTTTTGCAGGATGGCGGGATTGGTGACAAACAAGTCATCGCCGACTAGTTGCACACGGTGGCCGAGCTTATCGGTGAGAATTTTCCAACCTGCCCAATCCGATTCGTCCAAACCATCTTCAATCGAAATGATGGGGTAGCGATCGCAAAGACCCGCGAGATAGTCAACAAACTCAGCTGAAGTGAAGGACTTATTGCCCTCGCCTTCGAGCACGTATTTGCCATCGTGATAGAACTCAGAAGCGGCGCAATCGAGTGCCAGCATGACGTTCTCGCCCGCTTTGTAGCCGGCAATGCCGATGGCTTCAACAATAACCTTCAGCGCTTCTTCGTTACTGCTTAAGTTTGGCGCAAAGCCGCCCTCATCGCCCACAGCCGTGTTTAAGCCGCGTTTTTTCAACACACCTTTCAAGGCATGGAAAATTTCAGCGCCGCAACGCAGCGCTTCAGCAAAGCTAGTGAAGCCGACTGGCTCAACCATGAATTCTTGAATATCAACAGTATTATCAGCGTGCTCGCCGCCATTGATGATGTTCATCATCGGTACTGGCATGGTGAACTGGGTGTTTTTACGCAGGCTAGCAATATAAGCATAAAGCGGCTGGCCTTTGGCTTGCGCAGCAGCTTTAGCAATGCCTAATGACACAGCCAAAATCGCATTAGCGCCTAGCGATGACTTAGTCTCAGTGCCATCTAGCGCGATCATGGCGTGATCTAAATCTGCTTGATCAAACACAGTTTTGCCAACCAGCAGCTCGCGGATGGGGCCGTTAATATTGGCCACAGCATTGAGTACGCCTTTGCCGAGGTAACGCGACTTATCGCCATCGCGCAGCTCAAGAGCCTCGCGCGAGCCGGTGGAAGCGCCGCTAGGCGCAGTGGCGCGACCCATCATGCCGTTGTCTAAAATCACGTCTGCTTCAACGGTGGGGTTGCCGCGCGAATCCATGATTTCGCGACCGCGAATATCTACAATAATCGCCATTTTTGGCTCTCCAAGGGCTATTGGGCTTGCCACTAACGGCAAGCCTTATGAATTAATGAGTGTCGAGAACGGGGAAGCTTTTTACCAAATCATCGATGGCTTTCACTTGCGCCAAGAATGGTTCCAGCTGTGACAAGCGCAAGGCGCAAGGGCCGTCGCATTTGGCTTTTTCAGGGTCTGGATGTGCTTCTAAAAATAAGCCTGCGAGCTTTTGGCTCATGCCTGCTAGTGCCAACTCAGTGACTTGCGCACGACGACCACCAGCGGCGTTCGACAGGCCGCCGGGCATTTGCAGCGCGTGCGTGACATCGAAAAACACGGGGTAGTCAAACTGCTTCATGATGCCAAAGCCGAGCATATCGACGACTAAGTTGTTGTAACCAAAGCTGGAGCCGCGCTCGCACAGAATGAGCTGGTCGTTACCAGCCTCTTCAAACTTGGCGAGGATATGGCCCATCTCTTTTGGCGCTAAAAACTGCGCCTTTTTGATATTGATGAGGGCTTTGGTTTTCGCCATGGCCACAACCAAGTCAGTCTGCCGCGACAAGAATGCTGGCAGCTGAATGATATCGACCACTTCAGCTACTGGTGCGCACTGCTCTGGCTCATGCACATCGGTAATGATGGGCACATTGAAGGTCTTTTTGATCTCTTCAAAAATGCGCAGGCCTTCTTCTAAGCCTGGTCCACGATATGAGCTCACGCTAGAACGGTTGGCTTTATCGAACGAGGCCTTGAACACATAAGGGATGCCCAGCTTCTCGGTGACCGTGACGTAGTGCTCACAGATCTGCATCGCCATATC
Organism: Paraperlucidibaca sp.; assembly: GCF_982810325.1. Classification (NCBI taxonomy): domain Bacteria; kingdom Pseudomonadati; phylum Pseudomonadota; class Gammaproteobacteria; order Moraxellales; family Moraxellaceae; genus Paraperlucidibaca; species Paraperlucidibaca sp. The sequence continues at coordinate 39,087 of NZ_CEYEMI010000009.1, read as the reverse complement.
GCGCGATTCCAACACATTCATGCCGCCGAACAGCACGAATGGTTTGCTGTTGGCCATCTCGATAGCGCCTAAGGAAATCGTTTTCTCGGTCATCGCTCAGTCCTCTTTTTATGTGCGCTCGCGGCGCTTTATTCGTTAAGTCCGCGGCGCATTATTCATTACGCTCGCGGTGCTCAATGCCAGCAACTCAGAAGCTTAACCGCGTGAGTCAGCGTGTAGCAGCGCGGCAGCAATAAATCCGCTGAATAGCGGGTGGCCATCGCGCGGCGAACTGGTGAACTCAGGATGGAACTGGCAGGCAACAAACCAGGGGTGATCAGGAATTTCGACCATCTCAACCAAGGACTTATCGGCGCTATAGCCCGAAATACGCAAGCCAGCAGCTTCGAGCTGCGGCACATAGGTATTGTTGACTTCATAACGGTGGCGATGGCGCTCAGTAATTTCATCGGCGCCATACACGCTGTGCGCCAAGGTGCCAGGCACTAAATGGCACTGCTGTGCGCCCAAGCGCATGGTGCCGCCGAGGTCTGAATTGGCATCGCGGCGCTCAATGGCACCCGACTCGGTTTGCCACTCAGTAATTAGACCGATGACCGGGTGCGCACAGCCGGGCTTGAGCTCACTGGAGTTTGCATCGTCAAGGCCGGCTTTATTGCGCGCGTACTCGATGACCGCGACTTGCATACCTAAGCAAATACCGAGGTAGGGAATCGCGTTTTCGCGGGCATGACGAACGGTAGCAATCTTGCCTTCGGTGCCGCGATCGCCAAAGCCGCCGGGTACCAAAATCGCATCAACGCCATCGAGTAAGCTCAAACCTTGCTGCTCAATCGCTTCGGCATCGATGTAGCGAATTTTTACTTTTGCATGATTTTTAATGCCGGCATGCAGCAGCGCTTCATTGATCGACTTATAGGCATCAATAAGCTCAACGTATTTTCCGACCATGGCCACACACACTTCACGCTCAGGATTCATCAGGCCGTCAACCACAGCATCCCAGTCGCTCAAATCGGCTGCTGGTGCGGCTAGGCCTAGACGCTCAACGACAAAATCATCGAGGCCTTGCTCGTTAAAACGGCGCGGAATTTGGTAAATCGATTTCGCGTCTTTAGCGATGATGACTGCGCGCTCTTCGACGTTAGTGAACAGCGAAATTTTGCGGCGCGACTCATCCGGTACGTCATGCTCTGAACGACAAATAAGGATGTCTGGCTGCAGACCGATGGAGCGCAGCTCTTTTACCGAATGCTGTGTTGGCTTGGTTTTCAGCTCACCAGCCGAGGCTATATAAGGCACCAAAGTCAGGTGCATCAATAAAGAGCCCTGATAACCCAGCTCAATGCGCATCTGCCGCACCGCTTCCATAAATGGTTGCGATTCGATGTCGCCGGCGGTGCCACCAATTTCAACAATGGCGATGTCATGACCGCGCGCGCCATCACGCACACGCTGTTTAATCGCGTCGGTAATATGCGGAATAACTTGTACTGTGCCGCCCAAATAGTCGCCACGGCGCTCTTTGGTGAGTACGTCGAGATAGACGCGACCAGAGGTGAAGTTATTTTTCTTGGTCATACGACCACGGCGCAAAAAGCGCTCGTAATAGCCCAAGTCGAGATCAGTTTCAGCGCCATCACTGGTGACAAACACCTCACCGTGCTGAAACGGACTCATAGTGCCGGGGTCAACGTTGATGTAGGGGTCCATCTTGATCATGGTCACGGCGAAACCGCGCGCTTCCAGCAAGGCAGCTAAGGAGGCTGCTGAAATGCCCTTACCCAAGGAAGACACCACCCCGCCGGTGACGAATATATATTTAGTCATGAACATTCCAGGCTATCGCGTGAACTTTGGCACACCGGAGAAAGTCGGTGCTAAGACGGGATAGGATGTTATCACGCACTCCACATGGCGGGGAGGGGCAGAGCTGGCTTATCACGCAGTCAATACGGCCTAAGTCCTTGAGTTTTTTGCTTGACCATGAAAAAAGGCCCCGAAGGGCCTTTTTTGCTGCGTTTAGGACAACTTAGAAGTTGAACTGTGCGCGAGCAGTAACAGCAGATGCACTCTTGTCTGTACCTACTTCTGTTTCACCATCCACATACTCAAGCATAAAACGTGTATTTGGTGTTGCGTAGTAGTTCAAACCGACCGTGTAATAAGACGCTTCATTACCGCTGATGTCTTTATTTTCAATCGTGTCAAAACGTGCTTTTAGCTCTAACGCACCTTCTTCACCATCCACTTTAGGTGACTTAAACACACCTTTTTTGAAGTCATATGGCTTAACGTGATCAGTTAGCATGTAGCTAGCTTGCACGTAATAGGTATTCACGTCTTGATCGGGGTTAGGCACAGCAGTAATGGTGTCTTTGAAGGCTGCCTTTGCATACTCACCTTGCAATGTCATGGCGCCAAAACGAGCAGCCAATTCAGCAGCAATCGTGGTTTGCTCATCATATTTAGTCGCTAGCAAGTTACCGCTTTTCAAGCCATTTTCACGACCAACAACGCGAACATTGGGGTTTTTCTCGTTACCAACGCCGTACTTATCAATCGATGCGCTTAAGCCAATGTGTACGAGATTGCCATTCGAGCGAATCGGTACGATGAAGCCACGAGCGTTGGCGCCATTACCGCCCTTATTGGCATCAGACGCTGAACGTGGCGAGTATGCCGACACACCCCAACCATAACCTTCGCCATGGCCATCTAAGAAAGCACCTAGAACAAACTGCTCACCATAAATGCCTGTAGCTGTCGCAAATGGACGCTCCATGAAGGTCAGCTCATTGGAGCTTGTTAACTCTTCCATGCCGCGGTATGGCTTAGCCTGACCTAAACGCAGGTTGGCACCACCAAGCACTTCACGGCCAATCCACATTTCACGGAGGCCTTCGTTATTCTTTGAAGCGCCAGCACCTGAAGAGGCAAAGTCATTTTCAAATTTGTATTTGAAGTCGTATGCACGGCCTTCTAAGGTTAAGCGTGCGCGGCGGAAGAAAAAGTCATTGCCGCTATTTTGCGTGCCGACATTAATGTCGTCTTCATCGGTGTAGTAGTTGGCATCAAAATGGATGCGACCACCGATCTTGGCTTCGAAGTTGCCATCTTCCGATTTAATTTTAAAGCCACCGGTAGTCGAGGCTTTGTCTGCGGCCAGGGCGGTCGCGCCAAAGGAGGCGGCAAATACAGCCAGCGCGGTCATCTTGATTGCATGTTTCATTATTTACCTCTGCATATCAGCTTAGGGGGATTAGGCCGCTTGGCAGCCAACCCAGGGACCTATTTAGGTGCCCGCTTTTGGGTTGCCGCGACTATGGCTTTTAAATATGACATTTCATCGAAGTTTTTGTGACGGTTTCGTGACAATCCGATCGGTTGACACTGAATATGAATATTTCATGACCACTCAGTCGCAATTTACTACCGTTGGTCGCACCAATTTAGTGCAAGCATTGTATGTCTTATGTATCTAGATTTTACTCATTACGTACGGTCTTGGCTGTACTCGCAATGCATGCATTCAATTAAGAATAAGAGGTTACCTCATGAAATTACAAAAAATTGCTCTGGCAGTTGCTCTAGTTGCCGCACCACTTAGCGCCTTCGCTGGCAGCTCTGTGGATGTGTTCTATGTAGATCAAGACTTAGATATTCAAGGAGGAGGCAGCGATGACGGTAATGGTTACGGCTTCCGCGGCTTAGCCGAGCTTGGCCATGGCGTAAGCCTAACCGCTCTTCACCAAGATGCTGACCTAGACACCGCAAATGGCAACTTAAAAGAAACCCGTATTGGCTTAAGCTATGACCGTGGCATGAATGGCTTTAGCGTTGGCGGGGGTTTAGAAACAGTTACTCTTGACATAAATGGTGGTGGCCCTGGCACTTCATTGCGCGGCTACTCTGCGAACGTTCACGCCAGTATTTCTCCAGTCGAAAACTTAAGCGCATATGCCCGAATCGGCTATACCGATGTTGATGATTTAGATGGCGTGGAATACGAGGTCGGTGCAAGCTATGCCTTTACACCTGAGGTAGCAGGCTTCATTGAGTACCGAATGGCTCAACTTGAAACTACTGCATCAGGACCATCAGCCGACGTAGATCTAGACACACTTCGTGTCGGTGCACGCTACACATTTAAGTAATACGTGCGGAGCATTGAGAGAGGCTAAACACCTCTCTCTTTTTTGCTCGCAACTCACGCCTAAGCTAGCCTCAGCCTACAAACCTTCTCGCTTAGACGCCTGCCAAAGCACTTCCATAGCCTCTATCGTCGACTCTTGAAGAGACTCATCTCGCGCCAATAGCTCGCGCTCAATATAGCCAAAGCGACGACGGAACTTAGCGATACCACCGAGTAATGCTTGCTCACTATCGACACTCACTTGGCGCGCGAGATTAGTCGTGCAAAATAAAATATCGCCAAGCTCATCTTGCAATGCCTCTTGGCCTAAGCCCTGCTCCAAGGCCTGCTCAAACTCATCGATCTCTTCGCGCAACTTGGCCAAAACCGGGCGCGGATCTCGCCAGTCATAGCCCACCTCACCTGCGCGCGCTTGCAGCTTTTCAGCTCGGCGTAATGGACTATGGCCGGCCCCAACTTTGTCGAGAAACGCCACAGGCTCAATGGACTTGCCTTGCACCGCCTTCAGCGCTTTCTCGACCGCCTTAATCTCATCCCATTGCGCACTCACCTGCTCAGCCGTCAGATCAATACGCGGCAAATCGAGGCGGTCATCACGAAAGATATGCGGATGACGGCGAATTAACTTCGCGCTAATCGCCTCGGCGACATCAGCAAAATTGAAGCCGCCCTGCTCGCTAGCAACTTGCGCTTGGAAAACAATTTGCAATAGTAAGTCGCCAAGCTCCTCGCATTGCGCGGCGCTATCGCCGCTGGCAATAGCATCGACAACCTCATAAGCCTCTTCGATGGTATATGGCGCCAACGTTTGTGCATCTTGCGCTAAGTCCCAAGCACAACCCTGCTCAGGATCTCGCAGACGAGCCATGATGGCTAAAAGCTGGCGCAATGCCTGCTCCGAATGCACTGAAGTAGCGCTCATTGAGTCTCTCCAGCAGAATCCGACGGCAGGCGATGCTCGGTCAGCCGTCGCGCCTCAATCACCATGGCCAGCTGCTCAATGCGCGTGAGTACACGCGACAACTTATCTAGACTCGACACCTCCATAGTCAGACGCAAAGTTGCCGTAGCATCGTGCTTATCAGACTGGGTTTGTACACCAGTAACATTGACTTGCTCATTGGCCAATACTGCCGTGACATCACGCAATAAGCCTGTGCGATCCCATGCTCGCACCATAATATCCACTGGGTACGAAGCTTGCTCATTGAGCTGCCATTGCACATCAAGCGTGCGCGCTGGATCCTCTTGTGCCATGCGTTCGTAATCAGCACAGCCACGGGCATGAATGCTGACGCCGCGCCCCTGTGTAATAAAGCCAACAATCGACTCGCCTGGCACCGGCTTACAGCATCCGGCGACATGGCTGAGTAAGTTGCCCACACCTTCGATCATGATGCCGGCACCGTTTTGATCGCTACGTGGAGCACGTAGCGCTATCTCCGGCAATGCCAGCTCTTGTTGCGCAGCCGATTGCTCACCACTCAATGCATGCGTAATCCGCGCCAATGGCAAATCGCCAGCCCCTAGAGCTGCAAGCACATCCTCGCCTGTTCGCATATTAAAGCGCGGGGATAAGCGATCTAGCGTGCCTTTCGGTAGTGCGATACCTAGGCGCGACAGCTCGCGCTCAAGCAGGCCGCGACCTTCTGCTACATTGCCTTCGCGCGCCTGCTGCTTAAACCAAGTGCGCACTTTAGCTATCGAGCGGCTAGCCGCCAAAAACCCTTGCGATGGATTCATCCAATCACGACTAGGATGACCACCGCGATGCGTCATGATGTCGACCTGCTCACCGGTTTTTAGCTTGTAAGTCAGCGGCACAATACGCCCATTAACCTTGGCGCCACGGCAGCCATGACCCACTTCAGTATGGATGTGGTAAGCGAAATCTAAAGGTGTTGAGCCAGCTTGCAGATCGATGACTTGGCCATCGCGAGTAAACACATAAATACGTTCGTCATGGATGGCAAGGTTAATTTGCTCAGCCAGCTCTTCTATGCGCTGGTCACCAATATCATCTTGCCACTCAAGAACTTGGCGCAACCAGGCAATCTTGTTTTCGTAGCGCGCGTCGGAGCGAGAGGCCTTGCCTTCTTTGTAAGTCCAATGCGCACAAACGCCGAGTTCAGCCTCTTCGTGCATATCAAAAGTACGAATTTGCACCTCGATAGGCTTGCCGGACGGGCCAATGACTGCCGTGTGCAGAGAGCGGTAGCCGTTCTCTTTTGGTGTCGCAATATAGTCGTCGAACTCTTTCGGAATATGTTTCCACAGCGAGTGCACGACACCTAGTGCGGCATAGCAATCGCGCACATCGGGCAGCAAAATACGAATCGCGCGGACATCAAAAAGCTCATGAAAGCCGAGACCTTTACGCTGCATTTTTCGCCAAATCGAATAAATATGCTTGGCTCGACCGGTGACCTCAATCGGTCCCATGCCCATACGCTCGAGCTGCACGCGCACGGTTTCAATAACCTGCGCAATATAACCATCGCGGTCGAGGCGCTTCTCATCAAGCAGATTGGCAATTTGCTTATAGGCCTCAGGCTCAAGATAGCGAAATGAGAGATCTTCCAGCTCCCATTTCACATGACCGATGCCAAGCCGGTGCGCTAATGGCGCGTAAATATCGAAAATCTCGCGGGCGACACGGCGCTTACGCTCGTCGCTAGCATCTTTCAACTCGCGGATAGCGAAAGTACGCTCAGCGAGCTTAATTAGCGGCACGCGGACATCATCGATCATTGCGATAAGCATTTTGCGGACGTTATCGAGCTGATGTTCATCGCTGTTTTTATTATGCAGATCAGGGTTAATCAGACGGCTAATGGCCGCCATGCGTAGTACGCCCTCGATCAGGCCGGCAATATCAGGACCGAACTCTTTATCTACCTGAGCCAGCTCAATTTTGCCTTCGCGAACGGCACGATAAAGCACCGCCGCCATCAACGACTCTTGATCGAGATTGAGCTCAGACAAAATATCAGCCATGTCTAGGCCAGTGAGGAAGCTTGAGGTACGCGATGACCAAATATTATGACGCGCAACAGCATCACGATCGAGCTGCTCAGCGCGGAGGCAGGCACGCAAAAGTTCTGCACGATCATGCAGCTCAACGTGATCCTCGACCCGGTCTAGCCAGGTCTCAAAGTCTACTGAGCCGTCGGCTAAGGTCGGGTAGTCAGCGCGTACTTTTACCATCGGAGCGCTCTCTTTTTGCTTATTTGCGTTGCCATAACAGTGCTTACTAGCACTGTTATGGGGCGCCTAGCGCCGCTTTTCAAATACCGCAATCGACTCCACATGCGTGGTATGCGTAAACATATCCATGATACCTGCCTTCAACAGCACGTAGCCGGCCTTGGCCAACTCGCCGGCATCACGCGCTAGCGTGGCAGGATTACATGACACATAGACGATGCGCTTGGGCTTCAAGCTCACAATATGTGGCAAAACTTCCAGCGCACCACTACGCGGCGGATCAATCAAAACCCGGTCAAAGCCCAGTGTCGCCCATGGCTGGCTGGCAATTTCTTTCGTCAGGTCATGCATATAAAACGACACATTATTTAAGCCATTGGCTGTGGCATTTTCTTGGCCACGCAAGACCATCGCCTGCGAACCCTCGACTCCAACGACTTCCCGAGCCTTTGTCGCCAATGGCAAGGTGAAGTTGCCAAGACCACAAAACAGATCCAAGACGCGATCTTCTGGCTGAATATCTAGCAAGTCCAATGCCAACGGCAGCATGCGCTGGTTTATCTCGGCATTAACCTGAGTAAAGTCATTTGGGTGAAAGGCTAGACGCAAATCGGTGCCGCTAGGCGTTTTAAACGGCAGCTCATAGGCCAGACGATCGGGGCCATCTTCAGGCCACACCTTATGCACAGTGTCGTAATTGCCTGGCTGCAAATAACATTGCCAGCCACGCTCAGCACAGAAGTCGATGAGCGCTTGGCGGTCGCCTTTGCTCAGCTCATTCATGTGTCGAAACACCAAAGCCACTGGCGCTACACCATCAAGCTCATCGCCGGCGGCCACTTCGATTTGCGGGATATGATCACGCGCCTCTAAGCCGCCTATCAGCTCACGGAAAGCAGTGATGCTCAAACCTAGGCGAGGATCCATGACCACGCAGGAATCAAGCTCAGCGAGAAAGCTGGCTTGGCGCTCACGGAAACCGACCAGCAACTTCTCTTTTTTGATGACATAGCGCACGCCCATACGAGCCTTACGGCGATAGGAAATATTGTCGCTAACTAACGGCGGCAGCCATTCTTGCGGGACGATGCCACCAAAGTGCTGGAGGTGCTCAGCCAATACTGACTGCTTCAATGTCAGCTGCGCTTCGCGCGACATATGTTGTAGCGAACAACCACCACAGACACCAAAGTGCGCACACGGAGCGTCAACGCGATCGCTAGAAGCGGTGATAACTTCAATGACTCGGCCTTCATCGTATTTTTTATGCAGATTGGTGAGCTTCACCACCACCTGCTCGCCCGGCAAAGCGCCATCGACAAATATCAATTTGCCATCTTCGCGATGCGCAATACCACGGCCATCGTGACCAAGCTTGGTCACGGTTAGCGCCATTGGCTCCATGGCGTTCAATTTATTGTGTTTACGCGACATAACAGACTCTAATCACGCCCCAGCTTTAAGGCTGGCGGCGCAATATTAATGGGAAGAAATCGGGGTATTTAGCGGCGGATCGATTAATGGCATGGCTGCTGTTGCCGTCTGCCATTGCGCCAAAAACTCGCTTAAATGTGGTTGATTAGCAGCGACAAGAGCATTTTCAAGCAGCGTGAACTCTTCAGCGAGCTGGCTTGCGTCTAGCTGCCCGCGCATCTGCTGAAAACGCAGCCAAACCAAGTAAGTGTTGAGCACATCAGACTCGCAGTAATTGCGAATACTGCCCAAGTCGCCGGCCAAAAATGTTGGCCATACTTGACCACCATCCATGCCATTTTTACCGGGAAAACCCAGCAAGCTAGCCACTTGATCTAAGGGCTGTACGGCACGTGCTTGATAGCCCGCCAGCACATCCATGACATCGGTGTGGCGTGAGTGAAAGCGACCGAGGTAGTTATTAAATTTAGCATCGCGATTCAGTTCGCCCTGATCCCAATAGGTGGGCGCTGAAATGCCGTGCAGCAAGGCACGGTAGTGCAGTACCGGCAAATCAAAACCACTGCCATTCCACGACACCAAGGTTGGGTTGAAGCGCTCCAAGCCCTGATAAAAGCGCGAAATCAGATCGGACTCACTCGACGACTCATCGCCCAATGACCAAACTTTCACGCCATCACGCGAGCGCAACACGGCAGAAATACACACCACTCGTTGCAATGAGTGGCGAATAAAGTCGGAGCCACCGGTTTCTTGTCGACGCAGCTTAAACATTGCTTCGGCGGCGGCGGCATCATCTAGGCCATCAAGACCATAGAGGCGACGACCGCCAGCAATATCGGGTACGGTTTCGATGTCGAACACTAATGTATTCATGCGCGATCATCCGAAGAAAATACGCCAGTGGATAAATAGCGGTCACCTCGATCACAAATAATCGCCACGATGACGGCGTTTTCGACAGTTTTTGATAGCTCTAGCGCCGCCCATACCGAGCCACCCGACGACACTCCACAAAATATGCCTTCTTCACGGGCTAAACGGCGCATGGTGTCTTCGGCTGCTTGCTGAGATGTATCGACAACAACATCGACGCGATCGCGCTCAAAAATCGTGGGCAAATACGCCTCTGGCCAACGCCGAATGCCGGGTATCGAAGCACCATCTATTGGCTGCAGGCCGACAATTTGCACTGCTGGATTTTGCTCTTTTAAGTAGCGCGAAACGCCCATGATGGTACCAGTTGTGCCCATCGAACTAATAAAGTGCGTGATCTGACCATTGGTCTGCTGCCAAATCTCTGGGCCAGTGCCACGATAGTGCGCCAAGGGGTTATCGCTATTACCAAACTGATTGAGCACCACGCCCTCGCCTTCGGCCTGCAAACGCAGCGCTAGGTCTCGCGCCTCCTCCATGCCCATGCCGGCATCCATGGAGATCAGCTCGGCGCCATAGGCCGCCATCGCATCGCGGCGCTCCTGACTTTGGCTCGCAGGCATGATCAAGCGCATTTTATAGCCCTTAATTGCCGCTGCCATGGCTAAAGCAATGCCAGTATTACCCGAGGTGGCCTCAATCAATGTGTCGCCAGGTCGAATATCACCACGGCGCTCAGCTTCGTTAATCATCATTAAAGCAGGACGATCTTTCACTGAGCCGGCGGGATTATTGCCTTCGAGCTTCACAAGAATGGTATTGCTGGTGTCACCGGGCAGTCGTTGTAGGCGAACCAAGGGCGTGTTGCCAACGCAGTCGGCAATGGTGGGGTAAGTCATGACAGCACTCAGCGCTAAAGTGTGCCAATTGTAAAGATAAAGCCCGTGCTAGGACATAGCACGGGCTTTATCAGAAGCCGGATGCAGCAGCGTTCATCAGCCGCTACATATGACGACTTAGCGTGGCGCCATACGAATCGCGCCATCGATACGAATGGTTTCGCCATTCATAAAGGCGTTTTCGACTAACTGAGCAGCTAGCTGCGCATACTCTGAAGGCAGACCTAAACGTTTAGGGAATTGCGTCATTTCGATCAATGGCAGCTTCACGCTATCCGGTGAAGACTGAAGCAATGGCGTATTAAAGATGCCCGGTGCAATGGTATTCACGCGCACACCAATGCTGGCTAAATCACGTGCCAATGGTAGCGTCATGCCAACAACGCCGCCTTTCGATGCCGAGTACGCCGCCTGACCAATTTGGCCATCAAACGCCGCAACCGATGCTGTGTTGATAATCACGCCGCGCTCGTTGTCGGCATTGCCTTCGTTTTTAGCCATCTCAGCAGCGGCTAAGCGCGTGACATTAAATGTGCCGATCAAGTTCACCGCAATTACCTTACTAAATACGTCCAATGAGTGCGGGCCATTTCTACCAACAGTCCGCATCGCGCTGCCAATGCCGGCACAGTTCACTGCAATATGAACACCGCCCCAGGCCGCAACAACATCGGCTAAACCAGCTTGCACGGACGCTTCATCGGAGACGTTAACGCGGCAAAAGCGAGCATTCTCACCTAGCTCTTTAGCGGCAGCAGCACCGGTCTCTTCATTCAAATCAAACAAGGCCACGCGCGCACCTTTGGCAATAAATGCCTGCGCTGTAGCAAAACCTAAACCTGATGCACCACCGGTAACGATGGCGACACTATTCGTTAACTGCATAAAAAACTCCGACTAAATTGACTGCGACTAATCAGTCACCGCGGGCGAGCATAGCACTGCCTAGCGCCGACTCAAATACACATGCGGGCTTAGATAAGACCTAGGCCGGATATTTCTCGCGCCAAACGTGCGGCGTGGTTATCGGTCATGCCGCCGACAAAATCGAACACGCGCAAATAGCCTTGATATAGCGACAAGCCAGGCTCTAAGGGCGTTTCAAGTAAGGCCAGTTGGGTTTGTTGACGTGGCGATAGCGCGTCTGGACCATGCACACAGAAGGCATGCACCGCCGGCATTAATGTATCGAGCACAATGCCTAAGCAGGGGTAAGCCGCGATTTCAGTGACAACTTTGCTGCGATGGCGATAGACCTTGTCGTGCGCGAGTTGTTTGGCAGCCAAAAGCGCATCGCGAATGGTCGGGCTAGCCACGGCAATCAAATCTTTGCCAGGCAATTCGCCATGCAAGAGCGCATCGTGATGGCGCATAAAAGTGTCGGCTAAATCGCTAACGCAGGCGCCAACCATGGTGCCGCGCAGCGCCGCCGCGTATTGGCGCGGATCGCGGATATGCCACTGCTTATCGGGGTGAACAATAGGGCCGAGCAAACTTTCTAGCTCATGCAAATCGAGAATGCCGATCTCCACCGCATCTTCTAAATCGACAATGGCATAGCAAATATCGTCAGCGGCCTCCATCAAATAAGACAATGGGTGCCGCGCCCACTGCTCATCGCCGCGCTGAATTAAGCCCAGCGACTTCGCCACCTCGCGATAATAAGGCAGCTCCGCTTGGTAGATATTGAACTTGCCACGCTTGGGATAGCACTGCGCAGTCCATGGATACTTTACTAAAGCACCGACCGTGGCAGCACTGAGGCGCATACCGCCCTCGTTGCGATACATTTCCTGCGAACACACTAGGCGTAGGCCTTGAGCATTGCCCTCATAGGTTGTGATGTCGCAATGCTCAGCGTTGGTTAACGGTGCTAGCAACTCGGCGCGCGCTGGATCACGAAACCAGTCCCGTAAGGCGTATTCACCGGTATGACCAAATGGCGGGTTGCCCATATCGTGCGCAAGGCAAGCTACCTGCACGATGCCGCCAACATCAAAAGGAGTGAAACCTTCTGGCAACTCATGTGGGCTAATTTCCAAGCTGGCGCCAACGCGGTTACCCAAGCTGCGGCCGACACTGGCAACCTCCACGCTATGCGTTAGTCGGTTATGGGTATGGTCATGCTGTGCCAGCGGATGCACCTGAGTTTTGCGACCAAGTCGGCGAAATGCAGTAGAAAAGACTACACGATCATGGTCGATATGAAACTCCGAGCGCAGGCCTGCTAAGCCTTGATCGGTAGCCGCTGCCGGGGCCGCGATAATCTGCTCATTTTTGACCTTAAAGCGTTGCGGCGACAGCAGCTGCGGCCAGCCCATACGAGGCGATGTCATATCAGAATCCCTTAACAACAATGTTTACATCATCGACAAAAGCCGACATAAAGGCTAGCGCAGAGCGTGGCATACTCACTGCGGTTCATTAAAGAGAAACGACAATGTTAGATGCTCTATTTAAGAATAATGTGCGTTGGGCCGATGCGATTAAAGACAAAGAGCCTGACTTTTTCGAAAAGTTAGCTCAACAACAATCGCCACAACTACTGTGGATAGGTTGCGCCGATAGCCGCGTTCCAGCTAATGAAATTATGGGCTTAGCGCCCGGCGAGGTATTTGTTCACCGCAACGTCGCCAACTTAGTCGTTCACACTGACATGAACTGCCTATCCGTCCTGCAGTACGCAGTAGAAGTGCTGAAAGTTAGACACATTTTGGTTACCGGCCACTATGGCTGCGGCGGTGTGAAGGCTGCTTTAGACAACCTAAGCTTTGGCTTGATCGATAACTGGCTGCAGCACATTAAAGATATTCATCGCTATCACGCTTCGCGTTTCGACGGTTTATCTTATGAGGCTAAGCTGGATTTACTCTGCGAGCTCAATGTCGTTGAGCAGGTTGCCAACGTTGCCAATACCACCATTTTAAAAAGCGCTTGGGCAAAAGGCCAAGACGTTTCCGTACATGGCCTTATTTTCAGCATTAGCGATGGTATTTTGCGCGACCTTGGCGTGCACTGCAGTGCATCGCAGCCCACCCCGTCGCTGGCAAAAGCGGTGCTAACGGCTCAGGGAGCCATATCGCAAGCAGAATAAGCGACTTGAACGCGGCGATTTTGTGCCCACGCTGATTCATCATTACCTTCAGCAACTGGCTGCTCTTTACCAAAGCTGACCACTGCCATCTGTGCCGCTTGTGCACCTTGGCTTTGCAGATAGCTAGCTACTGCATTGCCGCGGCGCTCGCCGAGCGCCAAGTTGTAGTCATGCGTGCCACGCGCATCTGTATGGCCATCAAGCTGGACACTGACACCTTGAGCAGCTTTCAGCACGCCTGCTAACGCATTCAAGCTAGCCAACGCATCAGGTGACAGCTCGCTAGCATCGGTGCCAAAGAAGTACACATTATGGCGCAACAACTGCGCAATCTCAGGTGTTTGCGCATTCAGCAGCGCTTGTAACTGCGCGCGGCTACAGTTTGCAATTGCGCCGACACCAGCATCAACCGCTATTATTTCTGCAGCTGCTGGCAGTGTGTCGGAACTCATATCCGGCGTTACAGGTGGCGCTGTTGGCTCGCTGCGAAACATCGCACAACCAGACAACGTTACGGTGAAAATACTGGCACTAATGAGTGCAGCAAGGTGGCGCTTTTGCATAAGGAATGCTCCTACTGAGGATGGGATACAACAAGTATTACAACGGAAAACTGGTGCTATTTAGGCGCCCACACAGCACTTCGTACCGTGCCAAGGCGCTCTGGCCACTGCCAGCGCAACTGCCCATCTCGCGAGACGAAGAAGACACGGTCACCGCCAGCGGTTTGTTCGGTATAGGTCAGCAGCAGACCATTGGATGCAAAGCTCGGCGAGCTCGCCAATGCCCCACTGCTCAGAAACCACGGCGTACGTCTCGGCTCTAAAACAGCCACGCGGTAACGACCATCGCCGCTATCATGAATCGTCACGATGGCATCACTAGTTGGATCCAGCGCTGCTCGCGCATTAAAGCGACCAGTGAAGCTGACACGCTGAGCGTCATTGCTTCTTAAGTCAAGGCGATAGATCTGCGCACGACCGCTGCGATCAGAAGTGAACAAGAGCGAATTGCCATCGGCAGCCCACGTTGGTTCGGTATCAATCGCGGCATGATCCGTGACACGCTGCAGGTCGCCATCACTCAGGCGGTAAATATAGATATCCGTATTACCTGCGGCCGATAACGACATCGCTAAGCGTTGGCCATCGGGAGACCAGCTCGGAGCAGCGCTAGTGCCTGTGAGAGCAGTCAAGCGTGTGCGCTCACCACTACTTATATTTTGGCTATAGATAGCCGATTGACCATCCTCAAAGCTCACATACGCAATCGTCTTGCCATCGGGCGACCAACTAGGCGATAGCAACGGCTGGGTCGACTGCAGCAATGTGCGGGCATTGGCACCATCGCTATCAGCAAGCATCAGGCGATACCGCGAGCCTTGCTGCACTTGCACATAGGCTAATTGACGCGATGCCATGCCTGGCACACCAATGAGCTTTTCATACACGGCATCACTGATGTAATGCGCAACCGCACGCCAGCGACCATTACCCGCCTTCAGCTGCCCACTCAGCACCACGCGCTGCGTTGCTGGCTCGACTACGGCATAGCTAAAGTGATAACGCTGCGGTGCAATTTGCTGCACAAAACCTTGCACAATATATTTCGGCAGAGCCGGGGCCGGTTCGTTGGATGCCTCCGCCTCAGTCAAGCTCGTGACCGTTGGCGCCGCCTCATTAAACTCCATAACGCCTGGCTGCCATGCACCGACTGCTTGTTCGGCAACGCGCAAGCCTGGGCTGTGGCGCAAATCATTACGAATGATATCGCCCAAAGGCTCGCCAGCTGCTGGGCCAGAGAAGTTAGCGACTGCAAGATCCAAACCCTTCTCTAGGGTCTGCTGAATATGCACTGTCAAAGAGGCATGCGCCGTGGCCATCTGCAGTAATAACAACGCTGCGGTACAAACTCGCCACATCATATGCCCCTCCGAATTAGCCAATTCAAGTACAACGCAAAAGCCATCACCCTGATGACACTACACCTACATTATTAAGCAAAAAAAACGCGCCCTGAGGCGCGCTTTTTCTATCGTGTAGCAGAATTAGCCACGTGGTGGGTTAATCACAACTTCCACACGACGGTTTTGCGAACGGCCAGCTTCGTTAGCATTGCTAGCGATAGGCTGGTTCATGCCACTACCAATAGCCGATACACGGTTACCAGCAACGCCACGACTAACCAAGTAGCCGGCAACTGATGAAGCACGTTGTTGCGACAACGTTTGGTTGTAGCTAGCTGCACCAACATTATCGGTATGACCAGAAACGGTGATCGATGTTTCGTCATACTCTTTCAGTACGTCAGCAACAGCATCAAGCACTGGATAGAAGTCGGAACGAACACCGCTTTGCGCTGTGGCAAAGGTAATGTTGCCAGGCATGATCAAGGTGATGATGCCGGTATTTTTATCACGCTGAATACCAACACCAACGCCCGCTAAACGATCACGTAATTTCTTTTCTTGTACGTCCATATAGACGCCAACACCACCGCCAGTTACGCCGCCAATGGCTGCGCCCTGCAAGCAACGCTCATTACGCTTGCCGTGCTTAGTAGTTGCTGTAGCAATACCGCAACCGATAGCAGCACCGATAGCAGCACCGTATGTGCCTTTAGCTACTTGGCGTTCGCCGGTATAAGGGTTTGTTGTACAGCCCGCTAACACCATGGCGCCAGCGGCCATTGCAATCATCATTAAACGCATAATAAAACTCCTAGATATAGATACTCGCCTAAACGCAGCCATCACGCTTAGGTTTACGCCGCGTAGCAGTTTACCCGAAAACACCCATTGCAGGCTTAGCCACCGCCAACCAGCACATCATAAATAACAGGCCTAAGCCGACAGCAAAGATCGGCTTGGCAATGCTAGAGCCGCGTGAACGCTGAAACGCCACCGTGCCGCAAACAATAAAGGCCACCAGCAGCACTAGCTTAAGTAAAGCCCAGCCAGGTATAGCGCCAACCTGATAAATCATGGCAAAACCGGTCACTAACATGATGGTAGCTAAAATATGCGGTGCAATGCGCAAAAGCTTTGCTGGTCGCTCTGCTTGGCCAGTAAGCAAATAGAAACCTCTCCACAAATACACCAGCGTAAGCAGCGCCGCTATTAGCATATGGGGATGCTTCAACATCATATATGTATTCACGCAATTACCTTTTGGCTAGAAAACTAAGCACTCTTTGTCGCAGAGTACGCGCATTGGTTCAAGCCCAACGGTCGCAAATTTTGCTATCGTCAGAAGCTTGCCGTTTTTGCATAGGTTTTTCTGATGCCGTTTGAAACCGTCCCAACGCCCTGCGTTGGCATCTGCTCGACCACTTATGGCGATATTGTTTGCCGGGGCTGTCGCCGCTATTTGCATGAAGTGGTTGAGTGGAACCGCTACAGCGCCGAACAAAAGCGCTTAATTTGGCATCGCTTAGATGGCCTGCTGACACAAATCATGCCGCGCTATTTTGAAATTATCGATGCTCAGCTGCTGCGGCAAACACTGGACCAGCTTCGCCTAAGCTATCGCTTCGAGGCCACTCCATGGACTTGGCTGCAAATCTTGCTCAAAAACGCCGCCCGCCAACTCAGCGACCTCACGCCTTATGGTGTGCGCCGCCTAGATACATCTGCGATGAGCTTGTATGAGCTAAAGGAATTAATGAACGTCGAACTGCACACCTTGGCGAGCGCTTATTACGAACGCGATTTGTTGCGTGCACTTCAGTTTTAGCTAGGGCAAGATTCACACGCCTAAGTGCATGTATCTTTAAATTCTGTAATCTATTTTTTGTACGAGACTTGTCATGACTAACGATTTACCTATCCGTTTTTTACCTCAGCAACTGCCAAAAATTTACGCCATGCTAAAAGCCGGCGTGCTCTCGAGCAACTCACTGACTCGCCCAAGCAAACTGCCGGCAATGCCGGTGCGTAAAGACGATCACATTTTGCCCGCCAGCGATGAACTAATCGATGCCTATAGCGAATGGACCGGCGCACCCGCCGCGCGTTATCGCGATACTGTACCGGCGCATTTTTGCAGCCACTGGGCTATGCCATTACTGGCTGAACTGGGCCGCTTAGCACCTTACAATCTCACCACCTTGCTGAATCAGGGTGTGCATATGGTGATGCATCAGCCCATCCCACGCGGCATGCCGATGACGCTGGAAGGCCAGCTCGTTGAAGTGAAAGAAGTAGGCAATCGCCTGCGTATTCATATGCGCATCGAAGCCAGCATTGAAGGCCTAGGTCGCTGTTTAGATATCGATAGCTATGCCGCCGTGCTGCTTGGCCCGCGTGATAAAAATGCCACCAGCGAACGTGTCGAGCCCGCCTTTGAGGCAACGGGCAGCTGGTCGGTAGACGCTAAAGATGGCTTGCGCTTCGCCTTCCTCACCGGCGACTTCAACCCCATTCATACCATGCCTGCAGTTGGCCGCCGCACCGCCACTGGTAGCTGCATCTTGCATGGCTTTGGCCAGCTCGCGAAAACCTGGGAAACCCTGCTCAATGCCGGCTGGGATATTCAAGAGCTAGATATCCGTTGGGTAAAACCATTGCCCATGCCTAGCGGCGAAGTATCGGTAGACGTTAGCCCAAGCATCGACGCCGATGGGCAACATGCACTGCGCGTAGTCTCTGGTCATGGCATGCATTTAGTGGGCCGCTTTGCTGGCACTAAAGCCGCTGGCACTAAAGCCGCTGGCACTAAAGCCGCTGGTGCACAAGCTGCCGGGAGCGCCTCATGAGCAAACTCAGTAAAGCCATGATTGTCTGCGGTAGCCGCACGCCATTTTTAGACTCAGGCGGCGCCTATTCGCAACTGATGAGCTATGAACTCGCCGCTTACGCCATTCGCGGTGTACTCGCGCGCAGCGACATCGACCCCGAACAGCTCGGCATGGTCATGGCTGGCACCGTGGTACATGAAGTCGAAACCTCGAACGTCGC
>NZ_CEYEMI010000009.1:0-20364 GCF_982810325.1 Paraperlucidibaca sp. | reverse complement strand
CTACTCGGCCAATTGCGCCCGCGCGACATATTGCCGGTGATGCCTAGCGGTGGCGACTTCACCACGGGCATGTCCATGGGCGAATGCACCGAAGTCATGGTCAAGCACTGGGGCGTGACTCGCGACGCTAGTGATGCCTTCACTGTGCGTAGCCACAAGCTGACTCTTGCGGCACTGGCTGCCGGCCATTTGCAGCAAGATATCGATGCCGTAGAAGTTGACGACACACTAGTCAGCGACGACAACTCGCCGCGTGCCAACTGCACGCTGGAGTCGTTGGCTAGACTCAAGCCTGTGTTTGATAAAACCTCGGGCATCATCACCGCCGGTACGGCATCACGCTTTACCGACGGCGCGGCAGCACTTCTACTTACCAGCGAAGCTTATGCCGCCGAGAACGATTTAACGCCACTGGCCTGTGTGCGCGACTACGCTTTTGCTGGCGTCAGCGACATCGGCAGCGAGATGCTGCTTGGCCCGGCCGCGAGCATTCCGCGCCTGCTGGCCAAAAATAAACTCAGCGTCGAAGACATCGGCGTGTGGGAATTGCACGAGGCATTTGCTGCACAAATTTTGGCGAACCAAGCCTGCCTCGAGTCCAGCGAATTTGCCCAGCAATATCACGCCGGATGGGTGGCTGGACGCATTCCATTAGAGCGCTTAAATGCCTGGGGTGGATCGCTAGCGCTGGGCAACCCGTTTGCCGCTACTGGCACTCGCTTGCTGATGACTGCTGCGCGCCGGATGCACGCCGAAAACGCGCGCTATGCCGTGGTGTCGAGCTGTGCTGGCGGCGGTTTAGGTGCTGCGGTGTTGTTGGAGCGGGTGTAAGTCAAAAAGCTAAACGCTAGAAAGCAAAAACCCGCCTTATCAGCGGGTTTTTGTTTGGCTTACTTGTGAAGCAAAGCCTTAAAGATGGTGCGCTAGAGAGGACTTGAACCTCCACGCCTTGCGGCACCAGAACCTAAATCTGGCGTGTATACCAATTTCACCACTAGCGCATCGGCGCGCATGATAGCAGAGCCGATTGCTAGCTGCCATGCAGGCGGTGCAATTTTTTTAAAATCATACCGCCAAGTAGGCAAGAGAGTTACGCAACGCCTCTTACGAAGCCCGCATACGTCGTGTTTTCCTCGTGCCGCGCACATTCGCCACCACTGTTGCGGCAAAAGACCATAGCCCCGACTCATTGGGCTTAGGCACTTTACCATTACCCATGCGATGTAATTGGCGCGTGTACCACGACACTTCCATGATGGCCATGCGATCGACCATGCCAATACCCGTTTTAATCGGCTTAACGCGATAGCGCATTTCTTCGCCCGCCAATAAGCGATTAGCGGCATCTGGCTCGATGGCCAAAGGACGACCCAAACCGATCAAGTCCAAGGCACCCGAATCTAGCGCTGCTTGCATGACCGCTAATGTGCGAAAGCCACCCGTCACCATTAATGGCGTGCTGATATGCTCACGCACGGTTTCGGCAAAAGTTAAGAAATACGCTTCACGCTCGATAGTCGAGGCCTTAGCACCAGTCATCGCCGGCGCTTCATAGGTGCCGCCAGAGATTTCGATCAAATCGATGCCGGCATCGGCCAAGGCCTTGATGGTGGCAAGTGACTCTTCCTCAGTGAAACCGCCACGTTGGAAATCTGCCGAGTTCAGCTTAATGCCAATGGGGAAATCGGCGCCGACCTGCGCACGCATGGCGGCATACAGCTCGAGCACAAAGCGACGGCGTTTTTCAGGCGTTCCGCCCCAGCCATCTTCACGCACATTGTGCCGCGGCGATAAAAACTGGCTGACCAAATAGCCGTGCGCACCATGAATTTGCACACCAGCAAAGCCGGCTTTTTTAACGATGCCTGCGGCATTGGCGAAACGCGCAATGGTGTCGAGAATTTCAGCCTCGGTCATCTCGCGTGGCGTCGCAAAAAATGACTGCATTTCAGCTTTAAACGGAATCGCCGAAGGCGAAATATTTTCGCGATTCAAACCTTTCGGCGATTGCTTGCCAGGATGATTAAGTTGCACCCAAATGGCCGTGTCGTAGTCGCGGCCAGCCTGTGCCCATTCTTGCAGTAGTGGCAAATCGCGTTCGTCTTCAATCACCACATTGCCCGGCTCGCCTAAAAAGCGGCGATCGATCATGACGTTACCCGTCATCAGCAAGCCCGTGCCGCCTGCTGACCAACGCTGATATAAGCGCACCAAAGCTTGAGTGACGCGATTATCCATGGTGCCCATGGCTTCGCTTAAGGCCGACTTCGCAAGGCGATTCGGTAAAGTAGCGCCATTGGGCAGCGTCAGAGGGACAGCTAAAGACAAGGACATGGTCGGGCTCCGATAAAAGTGAGCCCGAGTATAGACTATGACCTAGGCGCTGCGTATGGCCGACAAACCAACACGACTAGGCACGTCGGCATCGCCATGTAGGGTAATCAAAGCATCGCCCATGGCTTGCTCACACACCAATGACAACGCGCGAGCATCTCGTTCAGCCACCGCTTGCACTGGCAAGAACTGAACATCAACACGAATGCGCTCACCCGCCAGCACATTAAACAAATGCGGCACTAAATCATCGTTTCCAATAAATGGCGCTAAGGGGTGTAAGGCATCACCCTGGCGATAGCAAATAACGATGGGCTGAACCTTGCAATCGGTATCGCAAGCAACGGCGAATAGCTTAGGGAAAAAGCGCTGCACGCGATGACCATCGGTAGTGGTGGCTTCAGGGAAAAACAGCACACTACGGTTCGCAGCTAGTGCTGACTTCATCGAGCCTTGCACACGCGCTGAGTCACCTGAACCACGCTGAATAAACAAGGTGCCGACCGCCTGTGCCAAATGCCCAATCAATGGCCATTTAGCCACCTCGGCCTTGGATAAAAAATCCACCGGCGCAATGCCGCCAAGTACCGGGATATCCATCCACGAGACATGATTGCTGACCCATAAGCTCACGCCAGTGGTCGGCGTGCCATGCACATTAACATCGAGATTTAGTCGTGAAGCCAGACCATGCAGCCACCAGCGCACAATAGGTCTATGCCACGATTTCGGCTGTGTAAAAAACATGCCTGTGAGAAATGCCAACGTGCAGCCTGTGAGCAAATGCAGGACAATAAGCAGCAAACGCCATAATAGGCGCGGGCTAAATGGAGGGGTTTGCATCACGGCGGGGTGCTCGCGTTTACTTCGGGGCGTTCGTACTCGGCTCACGGCATCCTACATTTAGGCGGTCTTTAAGAACCGTTGAGCATACCGCCCTGCCATCGCTTGTACATCTAATAATATGAAGACATCGGCGCAGTTGAACTCTGGGTCCCAGCAAGCCTCACCACCAATCTGACAACCCATGCGTAAATACGCTTTGAGTAATGGCGGCAAACTGACACTGCCAACCATATCGCTCGAAAGCACGATTTCGCGTGTTGGACTTACACGCAACTCATTGGCAACAAAGTGCTTTTCACGCAATGTTGGCATCACGCTTGCCAAGGTCGTGCCGCCATCGGCAAGGCTAATGCTGGCGCAACCGATTAGGTAGCTAAAGCCTTCGCGCATTAAATAATCGGCCATGAATGACCAAAGCACAGTGATAGCACCACCGGAGCGGTAATCGGGGTGCACACAGGTGCGGCCAATCTCCAAGATACGCCCAGGCAAATTTTCTAGCGCGGAGACGTCGAACTCATTGGCTGAATAGAAGCCACCCGCTAAGCGAGCTTGCTCTTGGCTGAGTAAGCGTGTGGTTGCTACTAAACAATCGTTGGCTACGTCGTAAACTGTGATGTGGCGGCAAAACAGGTCGTAGCGATCATTATCAAGGCCATCGAAGGCCACGCCATACTCCATACCAAAGACTTCCGCGCGCAGCACTTGCGCTGCACGCATAGCATCGGGGGTATCGGCAAAGCGGGCTTCTAGGATAGGCTTCTGGCGCACTGCCTCGACCTGTGCGGCAACCTTAGCTTTCTTGCTAGCCTTCTTCGCAGCTTTAAAGCTTAAATTGCGCAAGAGTGACATGGGCATTGAAACCAGTGTTGGGACACGGCGAGTAGTCATAGGTCGGCTCTTATTTGTCGTTTTCATGCACGCAGTGTCATATCTAGCCATGTCGACAACGTGACAGATAGGTGACAATTAAGTGACAGGCCAAAGGCTTGCCATCGCACACATAGGAAGCCACATGGATCTCTCGCTCAGCGCCTTAGCACTCTATGCCGCCACCGGCATTTTCTCGGGCTTTTTAGCAGGGCTTCTAGGCATAGGCGGCGGCATGATCATCGTGCCCGCCCTACTCTGGAGCTTCCACTTGCAGGGCATTAGTCCTGAAGTCTCGACTCATATGGCCGTTGGCACTTCGCTCGCCTCTATTTTACTGACCTCTGTTAGTTCAGTGCGCACCCATCATCAGCATGGAAATGTTGACTGGCCGCTCATGGCCAAGCTCTCTATTGGTCTGATGATCGGCTCCTGGTTCGGCGCGCAAATTGCTCATGCCATGCCTGCTCGCACGCTGCAAATCATCATCGCGATTTTCGCTTTATGGACCGGCCAACACCTGCTGCGTGGACGCAAAGCTCAAGCACAGGACAAACCGTTTCCGGGCACTGCAGGAACTATTGCCGCTGGCAGCGTCATCGGCACCGCGTCAGCAATTTTCGGCATTGGCGGCGGCAGCTTAACCGTGCCATTTCTCGTGCATCACGGCATGCGCATGCAACGTGCCGTTGGCTCAGCTGCCGCCGGCGGCTTTCCCATCGCACTCGCCGGCAGCCTGGGCTTTCTTTGGGCAGGATGGTCAGAGCCCGGCCTGCCCGCAGGTAGCACCGGCTTTATTTATTGGCCGGCATTACTCGGACTCAGCATTACTAGCCTGATTTTTGCCAGCTTTGGCGCTCATGCAGCGCAACGCTTGCCCGCTGCACAATTAAAACGCTTATTTGGCATTTTGTTGCTCGCCGTTGGCGTACAATTTCTATTCGGCTTTCACTAAGCCCCTTCGATTGCACTAGATAAAAACCATAAGCATCATGACCGAAAAGCACTCCCTCGACACGCCAATAGAAAGTTATGACCCCGAGCTCAGCGCTCGCGTGTACTGCATCCCAGAACAACAAGCCCTGCGCATTAGCGTGGGCTTGCTGCTAACCCTGTACGCACTGATTTTATCCAGCTTGCTGCCACAACCTGCTTGGATCTTCATTGCCATACCCATAGCCTATGGGCTTGCCCACGCCGTGCTCGGATATATTGAGGGTCGCAAAGGCTCATCGCATCGACTCAGTGGTGCCATTACCGCGCTAGATATTGCCCTGTTCCTGCCCGCTCTATGGTTCGACCCCTTAGCTAGCACGCCGACACTATTGCTCGCTGGCCTATTTTTTGGTCTCGCTAGCGTGCGCCATCGCAGCATCACATTGACCAAACTAACCTTGTGGATGCTGGCACTGGCCGCAATAACACTTATTGCCCGCGCTGCAATAAGGCCCGAACTCGCCATACTACCACTGCTGGCTAGCGCTGTTGTACTGCTGCTTTTACATGGCTTGGTCATCATGTTTCGCCATCACAGCATGGACTTACGCACCATTGCCGACCTTGCACCACACGATGATAAAGAGACCGGCCTAGCCACTCGCTCTACGCTCTATGCCACTGCGCAATTGCTGTGGCCTCTCGCGCATCGGCAAAATATGCCGGTGTCTTTGCTTTATGCCGTGGTCGATCCAGAAGTCACGCTAAACGATGCTATTGCCAGCAGGCAGTTGAGCTTAGAGCTGGCACAAGCCATGGCATCGGTGGCGAAATCACACTTACGTGGCTGCGATATTTTAGTGCGCTATGATCGCCTGCGTTTTGTCTTCATCTTGCTTGATTGCCCACATAAAAACGCCGACGAGATTGCGCAGCGATTGCAAACTGCTTTTCAGCAGGCCCTACAAGTAACTGGCCACAGGGCTCAGGCATACATCAGCGCAACGTGGCTGCCAACATTGCCGCTAGCACTCGACCCCATGCTCTCTGCACTGCATAGCGCCCTAGATAGAGCGCGCCAACGTGGCCAAGCACACGCTGGCGCCGTTTATACCAATCCAGAACGACCACATTAAATGTGACCGAGCTCGGCTCATAAACTGTCCGACAAAGTGCAAAAAAATCCTGTTTGCACATAATGCAAATCGGTTTACAGGGTGTTATGATGCTCGCGCTTTAAGCCGTCAACCGCTGCCGCAACAGCCTGATTGGTCGAGAGCATTCGAATTCGTTGTTCTAACCTGAGAGATACTTATCATGCAAATCAAAAAAGTTGCTATTTTAGCCGCCGTTGCTGCAACCCTAGCCATTGCTGGCTGTGCAAAGAAAGAAGAAGCTGCTCCAGTTGAAGCTACTGTTGAAGAAGCAGCTCCAGTTGCTGAAGAAGCTCCAGTTGCCGAAGAAGTTGCTCCAGTTGCTGAAGAAGCCGCTGTTGAAGCTGCTCCAGCTGAAGAAGCTGCCGCTCAGTAATGCGGTGAGGCTTACGCCTCAAGAAAAAGGGGTGCATTATGCACCCCTTTTTTATGCCTGAAATTTGGAGATACTCATGACTTGCCCTTGCGGTTCCTCACTAGCACTAACCGAGTGCTGCGGCCCAATCATCGCCGGCTCACCCGCCCCTAGTGCTGAAGCCATGATGCGTGCGCGCTACACTGCTTATACGCAGCACAATATTGACTTCATCATGGCCTCTACACACCCCGATGGCCGCGCCGATAGCGACATCGACGCCATGCGTGCATGGGCTGAAACAGCCGATTGGCAAAGCCTAGAAGTATTACAAGTAGAAGCAGGCACAAACCAAGATCGTAAGGGTCTGGTAGAATTCAAAGCGCACTACCTCATCGGTGGTGTGAAGCATCATCATCACGAAGTCTCGGGCTTTGTTAATTCCGATGCCGGTTGGCAATTTCGCGATGGCGAAGTGCTGCACGCCGGCCCATCAGAAAAACTCAAGCCCGTGGTCAATGAATTAAAAATTGGCCGTAACGACCCCTGCCATTGCGGCAGTGGCAAAAAATTTAAGAAATGCCACGGCGCTTAAGCGCTGGCTAAAACGGAGAGATAAAATGAGCCACGACCCAATCGTGATTGTTAACGGCGCCCGCACCCCAATGGGCGGCTTTCAAGGCAGCCTCGGCAGCGTCATCGCTACCGATCTCGGCGCCATTGCCATCCGTGAAGCCCTGAGCCGCGCCGGCGTTGCTCCTGAGCTAGTGCAAGAAGTCATCATGGGCTGCGTGTTGCCAGCAGGCCTGAAGCAAGGCCCAGCTCGCCAAGCCGCACTCAATGCCGGCATTCCAGCAGCCGCAGGCGCTACCACCATTAACAAGCTTTGCGGTTCAGGCATGAAAGCCACCATGTTGGCTCATGACTTAATCGCCGCTGGCACCAACGACATCATGGTCAGTGGTGGCATGGAGTCGATGAGCAACGCACCGTACATCCTGCCGAAAGCACGTGGCGGCTACCGCATGGGTCATGGCCAAGTCTTGGACCACATGTTCTTAGATGGCTTGGAAGATGCTCGCACTGGTCGCCTAATGGGCTCATTTGCGCAAGACATGGCCAACACATTGGGCCTAACTCGTGAAGCCATGGATGACTTTGCGATTGAATCACTGCGCCGTGCCAATGCGGCCATTGCCAATGGCAACTTCAAAGCCGAGATCGTGGCGGTGCCCGTGCAATCGCGTAAAGGCGAAACATTGGTCGATACCGACGAGCAACCAGGCAACGCCAAGCCAGAGAAAATTCCTACCTTGCGCGCAGCTTTTGCTAAAGACGGCACCATCACTGCCGCCAACGCCTCATCCATTTCCGATGGCGCATCGGCTCTAGTTTTGATGAAAGAAAGCAAAGCAGCTGAGCTTGGCTTAAAGCCACTGGCACGTATTGTCGGCCACGCAACTCAGTCACAAGACCCCAGCGAATTCACCATCGCTCCTATTGGCGCAATGAACAATTTGTTTGCCAAAATCGGCTGGAGCGCTGAGTCGGTCGATCTGTTTGAGATCAACGAAGCATTCGCTATGGTCACCATGGCCGCGATGATCAAACACAACTTGCCGCATGAGAAAGTCAACGTTTACGGCGGCGCCTGCGCGCTCGGTCATCCCGTTGGCTCAACTGGCTCACGCATCATTCTCACGCTAATTCACGCGCTCAAACAACACGGCAAAACTCGTGGTGTTGCCGGCCTGTGCATTGGTGGTGGTGAAGCCACAGCCATGGCTATCGAGATTATTTAATCCGATTGAAACCCCAGTAGACGCGCCCAATGGTGCATCTACTGGGCAGGATTTCTGCTAGCGTCTATAACGTCACGCTAGGCGTTAGCAGGAAACCACTCTATGCACTTTCTTCGCGTCATCATGCCCTTTCGCTACTTAACGTGGCTACTTAGCGGCTTCGGTTTTATCGCCTCGCTCGTGTTGTTTTGGCTCTACCCACTGATAGGCACCACGCCCGTATTAGTGCTCGGCGGCCTCACCTTATTGGGCGCGCTAGATTACTTTCAGAAGAAGCAGGCAATTCGCCGCAACTACCCAATTTTGGCGCACTTTCGCTTTCTTTTTGAATCGATACGCCCTGAAATCCGTCAGTACTTTCTCGAATCAGATACTGAGGAAATCCCCTTTTCTCGCGCACAACGCAACTTGGTGTATCAGCGCGCCAAAAATGTAGTCGATAAGCGCGCCTACGGCACCATGGCCAATGTCTATGGCGACGATTATGAATGGATCAACCACTCCATCCACACCAAACATATCGAGAACAATGACTTCCGCGTGACCATCGGTGAAGGCAATTGCGCCCAGCCCTACTCGCTTTCGCTGTACAACATCTCGGCAATGAGCTTTGGCTCGCTTTCCGCCAATGCCATTCTGGCGCTCAACAAGGGCGCCAAACTCGGCAACTTTGCCCATGACACTGGCGAAGGCTCGATCAGCCGTTATCACCGTGAGCCTGGTGGCGACTTAATCTGGGAAATTGGTAGTGGCTACTTTGGCTGCCGCCAGCCCGATGGCACGTTTAGCCCTGAGCGCTTTGCCGCAAACGCCGCCTCTGGCCAAGTTAAAATGATCGAAATTAAGCTTAGCCAAGGTGCAAAACCCGGCCATGGCGGCATCTTGCCCGCGGCAAAAGTGACTCAAGAGATTGCCGATGCGCGTGGCGTTCCAGTCGGTGAGGACTGCATTTCGCCATCGAGCCACTCAGCTTTTAATACGCCCATTGAGCTCATGGAGTTTATTGCGCAATTACGTGAGCTCTCAGGAGGCAAGCCCGTCGGTATTAAGCTTTGCATTGGTCATCCTTGGGAGTTTTTTGCTATCTGCAAGGCCATGATCAAAACCAATATCACGCCCGACTATATCGTTATCGATGGCGCTGAAGGCGGCACAGCAGCAGCGCCAGCCGAGTTCACCGATCATTTAGGCACGCCCATGCACGAAGGCTTAATACTCGCGCACAACACTTTGGTGGGGCTGAATTTACGCGGTCGCGTCAAGCTTGGTGCAGCAGGGAAAATCGTCTCTGCCTTTGATATTGCTCGCACCTTGGCCTTAGGCGCGGACTGGTGCAACTCTGGTCGTGGCTTTATGTTTGCTCTCGGCTGCCTGATGTCACAGACCTGCCATACCGGCCGCTGCCCAACCGGCGTAGCAACACAAAGCTGGTTGCGTCAACGCGCGCTAGACCCCGAAGACAAAGGTAATCGTGTCTATTATTTCCACCAAAATACGCTGAAAGCCTTGGGGGAAATAATAGGCGCAGCAGGTTTAGCTCACCCCAACTTACTTCGGCCGCATCATATTGTTCGCCGCGTATCGGTGAATGAAGTCGCGCTCGTGTCGGCGTTGGTGCCGTATTTGCAGCCAGGCGAATTACTCAAGCATTGCCCACAACATCCGGTCTATCAGTTGTTTTGGAAGATGTCACAAGCAGAGAGTTTCGATCCGGCCATCACTCCAGCTGAAGCGGCGGAAAGGTCGGCTGCGTTAGTTTAAATACGCGCTGCGTATTTTGCCAAAATGCCCGAGCTAATACCTCGGGCGACTCCGGCCTTAACTGGCAAAAAGCATCAAAAACTGCGGGCAAATAAGCCGAGCTATTGCGTACTCGTTCGCCGACTTCACGTGCGCGGCCATCGCTATGCTGCTCACGCTGCGGCCAAGGCACCATATCTGGCGCATCAGTCTCAATGAGCAAGTGCGCTAAGGGTATTTGCGTGGCTATCTCGCGTAATTTTCGCGACTGTGGATATGTGAGCGGCCCGCCCAAGCCTAAACTCAGACCAAGCTCAACATAGGCCAGCGCCTCTTGCACACTGCCAGAAAACGCATGCACAACGCCGCCTTGCGAAAACTTCACACGCTTTAGGCTACGCACAATGTCGGCATGGCAGCGGCGGGCATGGATAATTACGGGCTTGCTATACGCTTGTGCTAACGCCAGCTGAGCTTCAAAAAATCGCTGCTGCTTATGCCACATATCTGGCGTGATGAGTTCCGGTAAAAATCGATCGAGGCCGATTTCACCAACCGCGACAAGCTCAGATGCGCTAATTAAGTGCGCCTCTAGAGCCTGTAAGTTAGCTTCCTCATGTTCAGCGATATATATCGGGTGCAGGCCTAATGCGGGCCACAAGACTGGCTGCTTGGCGTGCGCGCAGAGCGCCATCAACGCCGGCCAACGCGGGGCTGCATATGCAGGCACCACAATGCCCATCACGCCCGCCTCGCTCGCTGCCTGCATCACCTGCTCACGATCACCATCAAACTCAGGCGCATCGAGATGGCAGTGGCTATCGAGCAAAGGCCAATGCACGTTAGCGCTCAGGCAAATAATCTGGCTTCAGCACATCACGCAGGCGGTCATAGCTAATAGTGATCGTCGGGGTACCCATGGAATACGGCCCGATGGCGTAAGGGTCATATTGTAAATCTAAGCCTTCAGGCGTTAGCAAAAACATCGATGTTGACTGAAATGGCCAGCCAGCATAGTTAAGCGGATCATCCTGCTGATCTACCCATTCGCGATGAACCCGACGGGCGATTTGCCAGAATTGCGTCTCTTTTTCGGGCAGCAAAATATCAGTCAAGCTCAGCGCGCGCTTATTGGCTCGATCGTAGTTAATCGTGCTAATAGTGGTCATGCCGTGAGCGCCGCCAGTGTAGCTATAGGCCAATACTTCGATCACCGAGACATCGCCAAGGCCGGGCAAAACACTGACTCGAAAAATCTGTTCCCAAGGTTCTTGAGCTTCCATGGCATCACGCAGAAAATCCTGCCCCTGCTTGCTCAGCGCAGCTTTTGTCGATAGTCCAGCAGGGGCATTGACCTGATCCAACACCAAGCTATTCAGCTCCGCATTGCGTGGAAACTCGATCCACTCGACCTCAAAACTAGCGCAACGATCGCCGCAGTCGATGCTGTCTTTTAGCGTAAAACGAATCGGATTGGTCGTGAGCGCAGGAGCAAAAGTAGCTGGCTGCTCAATCGCTTCAACGGCTGCCGTTGGCGCTACTTTTTCAGGCTCAAGCGCCGCCTCAGGCTTACGCTCGCAGCCAGCTAATACAGCAACGGCGCACAGTGGCAATATCAGACGTAACGCTTGCATTAATGCTCTCGAGTAGGCGAAAAAATAATGTCAGGATAACGCTCTTGCATGATCTGTAAATTCACGCGTGATGGCGCCAAATAAGTTAAGTGGCCGCCGCCATCAAGCGATAATTGATCGTGTGCCTTTTTCTTAAACTCAGTAAGTTTGCGCTCGTCGCTGCATTGAATCCAGCGCACCGTAGAGACGTTAACCGGCTCATACACGCACTCAACTTTGTATTCCTCTTTCAGGCGAAAGGCGACAACATCGAACTGCAGAACGCCGACTGCACCCAAGATTAAATCATTGCTAATTTGCGGCATGAAAACCTGAGTAGCACCCTCTTCCGACAACTCTTTCAGACCTTTTTGCAGCTGCTTACTTTTCAATGGATCACGCAGGCGCACGCGGCGAAACATCTCCGGTGCAAAGTGCGGAATACCCAAAAACTGCAGGTTTTCGTTCTCGGTAAAAGTGTCGCCAATTTGGATGGTGCCGTGGTTATGCAAGCCGATGATATCGCCGGGCCATGCCTCTTCTAAATGCGCACGCTCACCCGCCAAAAAGGTCAGCGCATCGGCTACACGTACTTCTTTGCCTAAGCGCACATGCTGCAATTTCACACCCTTTTCATAGCGTCCAGAACAAATGCGCAAGAAGGCAATACGGTCGCGATGCCTAGGGTCCATATTGGCTTGAATTTTAAAAACAAAACCGGAGAACGTAGGCTCCGTCGGCTCAACTACGCGCTGCTGTGCTTTTCGTGCCAATGGCGTTGGTGCCCAATCAACAAAGCTCGAAAGCACATGATTGACGCCAAAATTACCTAAGGCGGTGCCAAAAAATACTGGTGTTTGTTTGCCTGCTCGAAATAGCTCAAGGTCAAAGCTATGGCTAGCGCCCTGCACAAGCTCAAGCATATCGCGTAGCGCAGCGGCTTGGTCACCAAGTGTCGAATCGGCCTCTGGGTTATTCAGACCATCGATGCAACGGTCAGGAATAATCTCGTGGCCATGACCTTGGGTGTAGAGATAGAAGCGATCTTCAACGAGATGGTAAACGCCTTTAAAGTCACGACCAGCACCAATGGGCCAAGTAATCGGCGCGCACTGAATGCCAAGCACCGACTCAATCTCATCGAGCAGTTCAATAGGGTCACGAATTTCGCGATCAAGCTTATTCACGAACGAGACAATTGGCGTGTCGCGTAGACGGCAGACTTCCATCAGCTTGACGGTGCGATCTTCAACGCCTTTGGCAGCGTCGATAACCATTAGCGCCGAGTCAACAGCAGTCAGCGTGCGATACGTGTCTTCAGAGAAGTCTTCGTGGCCTGGCGTGTCGAGCAAATTAATGGTGGCGTCGCGATAGGGGAACTGCATCACCGAGGTGGTGATGGAGATGCCGCGCTGCTGCTCCATAGCCATCCAGTCCGAAGTCGCGTGGCGATCAGATTTGCGCGACTTCACTGTGCCGGCAACCTGAATCGCCTTGCCCCAGAGCAGCAGCTTTTCGGTGATGGTGGTTTTGCCCGCATCAGGGTGAGAAATGATGGCAAATGTGCGGCGCGAGGCGACCTCGGCGGCCAGCTGTTCGGTAAAGCTCATGGGCGTGTGTTCGCTCGAAAAATCTAGCTAGACAGTATACGCCATCAGCACCGCATCCTCACTGCCCTGCGCATCGCGATAGTAGTTTCTGCGCAAGCCCATTTCGTTAAAACCCAGCGCGGTGTAGAGCCCGATAGCGCCAGTATTGGAGGCACGCACTTCCAGAAACCAGAGCGAAATGCCTGTCGTCATAACCGACTCCATCAGGTGCAGCATAAGCAAGCGGCCATAACCTTTACCGCGCTCAGATGGCGCGATGGCGATGTCGAGCAAATGCGCCTCATCGACTATTTTTTGCACGAAGGCATAGCCCAGCAAGCGCTCATTTTCGTCACATAGCACGATGCCTTTATGCGCTGCTAGCGACTCTTCAAGGCCACGCATGGGCCATGGGCTAGGATGCGAAACTTGCTCGATGGCAAAAACCGCCGCTAAATCGGCAGCGCTCATATCGCGAAAATAACTTGTCATGGGAAGGTGCTTAGCGAGTCTCAGTGGGGCGTTAAATAGCGCCGTGCAGTTTGAGCATGAGCTCACGTTTGCGCAATGGCTCAGCGAGCAAAGCTTGAAGACTAGGCAGGCATTTATGCTCACTTGGCGCGGCCACACTCAAGTTTTCGCCAAATACAACACAGCTCATGTGTTCCGCGTGCTGTGTTTGCAACCATCCAGCCAAGGCCTCTTGCGCTACGGCTTGTGTGGCCGCCAAGCCAGGTATGGGCCAATGGAATTGCGCAGGCATGCCTGCCGCTTGGTGCTGCCATTGCTGCGCAGAGCAAATGGCAGCCCACAATCTCGCCTCTGAGCCCTCTAGTGCTGGCTGATTATCGAGATCAATCAATGCGATATGCGTGGCATTTATGGGCACTAGCAGTAGGCTAAATCGCGCTACTAATGGCTTATTAGGCTGAGGAATGGGCGCTGATACAGGGGCTTGTGTTGGCTCAGTACTTTTTGGAAGCAACAGCACAGGTTCAACCGTTCGTGCAGCAGCACTAGGCTGGCCACCGCGCAGAGCCTCGCGGGCAGCTAATGCAGCAGCAGGCAAAGCTGCAGGTAGTGAAACACTTGGCGATGAAGCCTTTGTGACAGCAGAAGGCTTGATGCCCGCGGAGGTCGCCGCCAAAGCATTAGCGACAATAGACGACGAGCTGACCGAGGGTAAAACCGGCGCATCACATTCCACCGATGCCGCCGCGCCCGGCAAGGCCGAGCGTGCACGCAATAAATCCAAGCCTAAAGCCTGCAAATACGAACGCCGCCTCGGCTCATTTAATGCCTGTGCTTGCACGGCTTAAATTGCCTCGCCTTGTGGATGAGCACGCGATACACCGCCGCGCAGCAG
Source organism: Paraperlucidibaca sp. (assembly GCF_982810325.1). NCBI lineage: Bacteria > Pseudomonadati > Pseudomonadota > Gammaproteobacteria > Moraxellales > Moraxellaceae > Paraperlucidibaca > Paraperlucidibaca sp. Next base: position 5,759 of record NZ_CEYEMI010000009.1, on the reverse strand, counting down.
ATTCAGCGCATTCAAATAAGCTTTCGCACTAGCAATAACAATGTCGGTATCGGAGCCGTGACCATTGATAATGCGACCTGCCCGACTCAAGCGCACCGTCACCTCGCCTTGCGAATCGGTACCGCTGGTAATGGCGTTTACCGAATACAAATCTAGCGATGTACCTGAGTTCGCCACCGCCTCGATAGCTCGGAACGTGGCATCGACTGGGCCTGATCCAGTAGCCGTTACCACTTTATCAACGCCGTCCACATTCAAGGTCAGCTGTGCTTCAGGCTTGGTGCCAGTTTTCGAGGTAACCTCAAGACTGACTAATTTAAATACTTCTACGGCATTCGGTTGAGCATCACTAACCAAGGCGTGAATGTCTTCATCGAAAATTTCATGCTTTTTATCGGCTAATTCTTTAAAGCGCACAAAGAGTTGGTTGAGAGAATTATCGCTGCCCACCGGAATGCCTAGCTCATCGAGGCGAGCGCGAAATGCGGCACGACCTGAGTGCTTGCCGAGCACCATTTTATTCGCGCCCCAGCCCACATCTTCAGCGCGCATAATCTCGTAGGTTTCACGATGCTTGAGCACGCCATCTTGGTGAATGCCGGACTCATGAGCAAAGGCGTTCGCACCGACAATGGCTTTGTTCGGCTGCACCGGAAAGCCGGTGACGCTTGATACCAAGCGCGAAGTCGGAACAATTTCCGGCGTCCAAATCGTGGTTTCCACTGGAAATAAATCAGGGCGCGTTTTTATCGCCATAACAATTTCTTCGAGCGCGGCATTACCGGCGCGCTCGCCGAGGCCGTTAATCGTGCACTCGACTTGGCGGGCGCCTTGCAGCACAGCCGACAACGAGTTCGCCACTGCCAAGCCTAAATCATTGTGGCAATGCACAGAGAAAATGGCTTTGTCGGCGTTAGGAATGCGCGCCAAAAGCTGGCCAACTGTGGCACCAAATTGGCCGGGAATAGCATAGCCAACAGTGTCTGGAATATTGATCGTGCGCGCGCCGGCATCAATAGCCGCTTCGATAATGCGGCATAGGAAATCGATCTCAGAGCGCCCTGCATCCTCACAGGAAAATTCAACATCTTCGACCAAATTGCGCGCGTACTTCACAGCACGCACAGCGCTTTCCAGCACGGCATCGGGCTCTTGGCGCAGTTTGTATTTCATGTGGATGGGAGAGGTCGCAATAAATGTATGAATACGCGAGGCATTAGCCGGCTTTAGCGCCTCTGCTGCGCGATCAATATCTTCAGCGCGAGCGCGTGATAATGAGCAAATACGCGAATCTTTCACCGCCGCCGCTACCGCGCGAACAGCTTCAAAGTCGCCCTGTGAAGCAATCGCAAAACCAGCCTCAATGACATCGACTCGCATGCGCTCCAGCGCTTTACCAATGCGCACTTTTTCTTCAAGCGTCATCGAGGCGCCGGGGCTTTGCTCGCCGTCGCGCATGGTGGTGTCGAAAATTATTAATTTATCTTTGCTCATCACATCACTTCCATTTTGAAAAGCTCGCCGACATTAGCCGACGCATGTATTCATTAGATAGTGAACGATCAGCAATAGGTTCTCAATAAACTATTTCTTTACTGAGTCGGCAAAACGCCATTTCAAGCATTATGTGTGCTTATCAGCGCCCAACTATTGAAATAAATTAAATACAATCAATGCACTGTAAACACTCCAGAAAAGCCGACATTCGTTCGCGTGTTTTTTCGCCAAAAATCTGTCACATTTTGACCAATATCTACGCAATCATTGCTAGTCTGCGCGCCTGATTTTTTGCACTTAACAGGTTTCGCTTTTATGTCATTCGCTTCAAAGCAATTGCCAACGCCCTGCATCACTTATCCAACGCAGCCAACGCTCCCGCACGACGTGGCGGCGATGCACGAGCGCCTCAGCCAAAAAACTAAAGAACCACAAGCTGAGCTAGCCACTGCATTAATCCAAACTGCCGCTGCAGAACTTATCGATACCTTTTTTGCTGACTTGCTAAACAAGCTTGTGGCAGCAGATGAGACCGAGCACAGCTATCGCGAAGCTCGCGCAGTGGTACGCGACATCAACGAAAAATTGACGCACTACCTAGGTTGGGCATCGAGCTTTTTTAGCAACGATCGCATCCGCCCTGCGGTCGCGCACTATCACAGCATGTTGTATATGCTGCCCGAGGCTGATGGCCTGCGCGGGCATATCGCGTTTAGTTGCTCTAGTGACTTGGCGCAACGCATCGATGCCATGCTGCCGGCATTACACAACGGCCAAGCTGAGAATGCGCACGATGCCATTGAGGCGTTAATTGAAGTGATTGATGCCGCTATGCATGCGCTGCTGATCACGCCGAAAAAGCTGATGAAGTTTAACTTTGTCGTGGATAAGACCCTGAGCGGCGTTATCTCACTGACACAAACGGTGGCCTTCCGCAGCTTGCGCAAGCTTGCCCCGCATGTGCCTGCCGAGCACCAACCTATCCTCGCCGCGCACCTTCAGCGCGTGGTTAGCCTAGAGGCGGTTGCTCAAGTCGCTTAATGCCAAACTCCCTGCGCCACACTTGCTGCGGCGCAGGGAGCTCACATCTTCACACCTGCTTTAAACCTTCTCGGCGTGAAAAAACTGCTCAAGATGATCCGCCACCACTGAAAAATGCTCCGGTGGCAGCTGAGTGCCGAGTTTACGAAAGCTGCGATAAGCCAAGGCCATGGTCACTGAAATTACGCCATTGAGCGTTTTATCCACGACAAAGTTAAACTTCATGCGCTGCTTGGGCACAAACAACAATGGCTGCAATGCCTCGTCGATGACGCGAATCAACACTTCCACACCAGGCCGCAAATCTGTCGTTGCAGGATCACGCAAATTCACTAGCGATGCTACCGAATCTCGCGCTAATGCCTCGCTAATAGCAAAACATAAGTGCGCATGTGGGCCATCAACGGTGGACATACGCACAATCAGAGTTTGATAATGCGCCACCACTGGCGCTAAGCGCTCATTGCTAAAAAATCCGGTAATCCAGCCCAAGTAATGCCGCGTCTTGCCTTTAATATCTTCAATAACGCCATGCGCTTCGCGGAAGCCCTCTTCGCCTGTCTCATCAAGCATTTGCTTAATGATATTGCCAAAAAAGGCATCGATGATGTCGCAAGAGGCATCGGTGATTAGACGGCCGGCGAGCTTAGCTTGTGAGTTTTTACTACCGCGCTGCAGATGATCATTAAGCACGGCAATTTCATCGGGCAAGGTGTCGCTAACACGGCAAGCAATATACGGTGGCGTAGGCATATTTACTGAGTCCTATCAAATAACTGCAGGCAAAAAAAAGCCCAGCTATGCTGGGCTTTTTAACACAACTTACAGCAGCTTACATCATGCCGCCCATACCACCCATGCCGCCCATATCAGGCATCGATGGGCCAGACTTATCTTCTGGCGCATCAGTGATCATGCATTCAGTGGTCAGCATCAGGGCTGCAATCGACGCCGCGTGCTCAAGTGCTGAACGCGTGACTTTTGCAGGGTCCAAAATACCCATGGCCAGCATGTCGTTGTACTCACCAGAAGCGGCGTTGTAACCGTAGTTACCTGTGCCTTCTTTCACTTTATTGAGTACGACCGAAGCTTCTTCACCAGCGTTGGTGACGATTTGGCGCAATGGCGCTTCCATGGCGCGACGCAAAATGTTGATACCGGCATTTTGGTCTTCGTTATCGCCGCGCAGCGTTTCTAGCGCCGCAACCGCACGAACCAATGCAACACCACCACCAGCAACCACGCCTTCTTCAACGGCCGCACGAGTTGCGTGCAGCGCGTCATCAACACGGTCTTTCTTCTCTTTCATTTCAATTTCGGTAGCAGCACCGACTTTGATCACGGCAACACCGCCAGCCAATTTGGCCACACGCTCTTGCAGTTTTTCTTTGTCGTAATCAGATGTTGCTTCTTCGATCTGCATGCGAATTTGCTTCACGCGCGCATCGATTTCTTCGGCCTGACCAGCGCCATCGATGATGATGGTGTTTTCTTTCGATACGACAACTTTCTTTGCCGAACCCAAATCATTAATCGTGGCGTTTTCCAAGCTCAGGCCGATCTCTTCCGAAATCACCGTGCCGGCAGTCAATGTCGCGATGTCTTGCAGCATGGCTTTACGACGATCGCCAAAGCCTGGGGCTTTCACGGCGCAAACTTTCACGATGCCGCGCATCGAGTTCACTACCAATGTAGCCAGCGCTTCGCCTTCAACATCTTCAGCAATCAGCAGCAATGGTTTGCCTGATTTAGCCACTGCTTCCAACACTGGAATCAGTTCGCGGATGTTAGAGATTTTCTTGTCGACCAAGAGAATGAATGGGCTGTCGAGTTCGGCCGTCATCGTGTCTTGTTTGTTGGAGAAGTATGGGCTGACATAACCACGGTCAAACTGCATGCCTTCAACCACTTCCAACGTGTCTTCGAAGCCAGAGCCCTCTTCAACGGTGATCACGCCTTCTTTACCAACGCGCTCCATGGCTTGTGCAATCAAATCGCCAATGGTGGTGTCGGAGTTAGCAGAGATCGAGCCAACTTGGGCAATCGCTTTGGTGTCGGTGCAAGGTGTCGAGATGTTTTTGATCTCGGCCACAGCAGCGCGCACGGCTTTATCGATGCCGCGCTTCAAATCCATTGGATTCATGCCAGCAGCAACAGCTTTCAAGCCTTCGTTGAGAATGCTTTGTGCCAACACAGTAGCAGTCGTGGTGCCATCGCCAGCGATATCCGCTGTTTTCGAGGCCACTTCTTTCACGAGCTGAGCGCCCATGTTTTCGAACTTGTCTTTCAGTTCGATTTCTTTAGCAACTGTCACACCATCTTTGGTGATGTGCGGAGCACCGAAGGATTTATCGATGACCACGTGGCGGCCTTTAGGGCCCAAGGTCACTTTCACCGCATCGGCCAAAATATTTACACCGGCAATCATGCGAGCGCGTGCGGAATCACCAAACTTTACTTCTTTAGCAGCCATGGAATTTACTCTCCCAAATTAGGTTAAAAAAACAGGGCTTAGCCCAGAACAGCAAAAATTTCAGACTCTTTCATGATCATCAGCTCATCGCCATCGATCTTCACGGTGCTGCCGGCGTATTGGCCGAACAACACTTTGTCGCCCACTTTCACATCTAGCGGACGCACATCGCCATTTTCTTTAATGGTGCCGTTACCAACAGCAAGCACTTCACCTTGCGATGGCTTTTCAGCGGCCGAACCAGGCAACAAGATGCCGCCAGCTGTTTTGGTTTCTTCTTCAACGCGGCGAATCACAACGCGGTCATGCAAAGGACGAATGTTCATAAAACCTCCAGGTTTTGGCGTGAAATAAATGCTCTTGCGAGCGGATATAAATCCGTGGCGCCTTAAAGATCGCCTTGTTGTCATAGGTGGGGGCGCAGCGCAGCGCTTCAAGGGCAAAGATGAAAATTTTTGCAGCAATCGTCGCCGATACGCGGCTGAGTCGTTAGAGTGTCTGCACATTAGATGAGAGCCGTCATGACCAAACGCGCCAATGCCGCTAAAGGCACCGAAACCAACACCTCCTTGATCGCCGCCTTTGGCCTACCCGCCGCACGCACCATGTTTCTTTTTGGCTTTGCCTCCGGCCTGCCATTTTTACTGGTTGGCGGTACGCTCTCGGTCTGGCTCAAAGACAGCGGCATCTCGCTAGAAAGCATCGGCCTAATAAGCCTCGCCAGCCTCGCCTACGCCTTTAAGTTTTT
>NZ_CEYEMI010000008.1:70203-73550 GCF_982810325.1 Paraperlucidibaca sp. | reverse complement strand
ATGGTGGCTACAGCTGGACTTGAACCAGCGACCCCAGCATTATGAATGCTGTGCTCTAACCAGCTGAGCTATGTAGCCAAATAGGCGGCGAATGTTAGGATTCAGCGTGCATGCTGTCAAGCCGCTGCACGCATCAATTGGCTAAAAACTACGCGTTTGCTGATTTTTTCTGCGTTAGGGCATCGACTGCAGCTTGCGTCGATAAATGTACCCGCGCCATCGTCAAAGTTTTGAGTAGTGAGGTGGTCGCTAAATGGTCCATTACGGGGCCTTTCACTTCAGCTAAATGCAGCACAACACCAGCATCCTTTAGGCCGTGAGAAATACTTTCTAGCATCTCTAGGCCGCTAGCATCGATTTTGGCCACGCCCGATAAAACAAGCACAACATTTCTCAGCTCATTGGTATTAGCGACCAAATCCATGAGGTGGCTTTCGATCGCAGGCGCATTGGCAAAGTAGATATTTTCATCAATGCGAATGAGCAGTAACGCAGGCCAAGTACTGACTTGGTGGCGTTTAATATTGCGGTAATGCTCTGTGCCTGGCACTTGCCCAACTACAGCAATGTGTGGGTCGCTGGTACTTTGTAGGTAGAGGCCAATGGCCAGCGCCATGCCGATAAGTAGGCCGGGTTCGATGCCAAATGCTAATACACCGATGATGGTGCCGAGCTGAGCAATGCCATCGCGGCGATCATAACGCCAGGTGCTGAATATACTTTTGAAGTCGATGAGCTGAGTTACGGCAACCACGACGATGGCGGCGAGCACGAGCTTCGGCAATGGCGCTAAGGCATCGGTCAAGGCAAAGGCAGCGAGCGCGACCCAAGCGGCGGTGATGATGGCGGCGAGCTGAGTGCGTGCGCCGGCATCGAAGTTGACCATCGAGCGTGAAAATCCACCGGCAACAGGCATGCCACCGCACAGCGAAGCACTGATATTGGTTGCGCCAAGTGCCAGCAACTCTTGATCAGGATCAACACGTTCGCGCCGGCGTATCGCTAAAATACGCGCGACAGAGAGGCTTTCAACATAGCCAATGATGGCGATAAGCAATGCCGAGCCGATCAATCCTGTCCAGCCGTCTAGCCACAAAAAGCTGATAGATAGTTGCGGCAGGCCTTGCGGGATATCACCGACGATGGCGACATATTGTGCGCCATCAAAATGAGCGGATAGGGCTAAGGCCAGCACGACGATGATTAATGGCATCATGCGTACTGCCAAGGTGGAGCGGCTGGCGGACAGGCCTAAGGCGCTAAGCCAAGCGCTGAGGCGATAGCGCCCAACCAGCAAGAGCCCGAGGGTGGCGCAGGCCGCGATAGCGACAACTGCGCTTGTGCCAGTTAGGCGAGGGAAAATATCGACCATAAAGCCGAAAAAGGCGGCGTGACGATCGCCGGAGACGCCCGTAAGTGCGGGGATTTGCGTGCCAATAATAGTGATCGCTGCTGCCGTACTAAAGCCGCTAAGCACTGGATGACTAACGAAGTATGACAGCCAGCCCAAGCGCAGTAGACCAAAGAGCAGCAAAAATCCGCCCGACAGCAGCGCTAACCAAAGCGCGCCGGCGAGCGCGCGGCTGCTATCGCCATCGGCAAATTGTTGTAGCGCGCTAGCGACCATGACCGCAGCGACTGCGACTGGGCCAACAGCAAGCGTGCGGCTACTGCCCATTAGGGCATAAATTAGCGGCGGCAACACACTAGCGTAGAGGCCGACTTCTGGCGGTAGGCCGGCGAGTAGGGCGTAAGCTAGCGCTTGAGGCACCAGCAAAATTGCCGTGATGGTGCCGGCGAGGGCGTCATCGCGTAGATCGGCGCGCCGATAGTGTTGTAGCCAGCCTGGCAGTAGGCGCATAGAGCCCGCCTTAGAGTGCGTTGAGTGGCAGTTTTAGGTAGGCAACGCCGTTATTTTCAGTGGGTGGGAAATGACCTGCACGAATATTGATTTGGATGGCGGGCAAAATCAGTGTTGGCATGCCCAGTGTGGCGTCGCGCTTGCTGCGCATTTCGACAAACTCGGCCTCGGTGGCACCATCGTGAAGATGGATATTGCTCGCGCGCTGATCGGCTACGGTCGTTTCCCAGCTTGCCTCGCGTGATGCTGGCGGATAGTCGTGGCACATATAGAGGAGGGTGTCGTCGGGCATGCTGAGAATGCGCTGAGCTGATTTATAGAGTGTTTTTGCATTGCCGCCGGGGAAGTCGCAACGCGCCGAGCCAACATCGGGCATAAACAGTGTGTCGCCAACAAAAACTATTTTATTGTCAATAACATAGGCCATGTCTGCAGGTGTATGGCCGGGCACATGAATGGCTTGCGCTGGAATATCGCCGATCATAAAGTTTTCGTCGGGATGAAATAAATGACCAAATTGTGAGCCATCTAAGGCAAAATCAGCATCTAAGTTAAAAATCTTTTGAAACACGCCCTGCACTTGGCGAATGGATTCCCCGATGGCGATGGTGCCACCAAGATGCGTCTGTAAATACGGAGCTGCCGACAGGTGATCCGCATGAGCATGCGTTTCGAGCAGCCATTGCACCGTTAATGTGTGCTCGTGGACGAAGGCGATAAGTTTATCGGCAGATTCAGTGTGCGTGCGACCCGCCTTCGGATCATAGTCAAGCACGGAGTCAATGATGGCGCAGGCGCTTCCTGCTCCAGCATGAACGATGTAGCTAACGGTGCTGGTTGCAGTATCAAAAAATGAGGCGACTTGAGTAGACATCTTGAGTTCCTTAAATTCTACAAATTTCGATACTATTGACGAACAATCTACTTGTCAATAAAGTGTTTGTTAGGCGTCTTCATGAGGTTGCTATGGAAACTCATCTATCACCGCAAGCTTTCACGATGCTGCGCGACTCCGCCACCAAGGCCTGCAATTTACTCAAAGTCATGGCAAATGAAGATCGCCTGCTCTTGCTCTGCCAACTAACGCAGGGTGAGCGTAATGTCGGCGAGCTTGAAGCCTTATGTGGCATACGCCAACCCACGCTATCACAACAGCTTGCGGTATTGCGCGAAGAGGGTTTAGTAAACGCCCGCCGCGAAGGTAAGTACATCTTTTATAGCCTAGCCAGCGCGGAAGTTATTTTAGTGATGAACACCATGTCGAGCCTGTACTGTGGTCGCGTGCTAGCTGATATGAAGCGGCACGGTACCCAGTAACAGCGACCTAGCCAAGGGAGATAAGGTGATGAGTACGTGGACACAGCTGAATGCAGAAATGGCAGTTTCCGAGCAATTAGCCGCTCATGAGCTAAGTGAAATTTACGCCGCTGGTTTTCGCAGCGTTATTTGTAATCGCCCAGATGCAGAAGGTGGCGATGCCCAGCCT
>NZ_CEYEMI010000008.1:34649-70103 GCF_982810325.1 Paraperlucidibaca sp. | reverse complement strand
AGCCACGATTTCAGCCGATTTTGATGTGGTCATCGTCGGTGGCGGCTCTGGCGGTATCGGTGTTGCCGCCAGCTTATTGAAGCGCGACTCATCATTGAGTATCGCGATTATTGAACCTAGCGAATCACACTATTATCAGCCCGCATGGACATTAGTCGGTGGCGGCGCATATGACAGTGCAGATACTGAACGCACCACGGCGTCGGTCATACCGAAGGGTGTGCAGTGGTTACAAGCCGCTGCCTCGCGCTTTATTCCAGACTGCAATCGCGTGGCGCTGGCGGATGGCCGCGAAGTTAGCTATCAGCAGCTGATTGTGTGCCCCGGCCTAGAGCTGCACTGGGCTGGTATTGAAGGCCTGGAGGAAACACTAGGCGCTAATGGTGTGACTTCAAACTATCGCTTCGATTTAGCGCCCTACACTTGGGAGTTGGTGCAGGAGTTGAAGGGCGGTACCGCGATCTTCAGCCAGCCATCGATGCCTATTAAGTGTGCGGGGGCTCCGCAAAAAGCCATGTATTTGTCCTGCGACCATTGGCTCAAGCAAGGCCGCTTAGCGAATATCAAGGTGGAGTTTTGTAATGCCGGCGCTGTGCTTTTTGGTGTTGCTACGTTTGTCCCGCCTTTGATGCAATATGTTGAGCGCTATGGCATCGACTTGGCATTTAATCATCAGCTAGTGAAAGTAGATGGTCCTGCTAAAACCGCATGGTTTGATGTGACTGGGGCTGATGGCGAAGTCACACGCGTGGAGAAGCGCTTCGATATGCTCCACGCCGTGCCGCCACAGCGCTCACCCGATGTTGTGCGCAACAGCCCTCTAGCCAATGCTGCTGGCTGGTGTGAAGTGGATCAGCACACCCTGCAAAGCCAGCGATTTGCCAATGTATTCTCACTTGGTGATGCCTGCTCTGCACCAAACGCTAAAACTATGGCGGCGGTTCGTAAGCAGATCGTTATCGTGGCAGAAAATCTACTGGCTCTTCGCGTTGGTAAGCCGTTGTCGACACTTTATGATGGCTATGGCGCCTGCCCATTAACCGTGGAAAAAGGCAAAGTGGTGATGGCTGAGTTTGGTTTTGGTGGAAAACTATTGCCGACCTTCCCATTGGATCCCGCAGTGCCTCGTCGCAGTCAATGGTTCCTGAAGGCGACAATACTGCCGATGGTGTATTGGAATTTGATGCTAAAAGGCCATGAATGGTTGGCACGACCAAGCAAGTAAGTATTTGCTTGCCTGGTCTAACAAAAAAGCCTCGGTGTGAAAACCGAGGCTTTTTTGTATTGCGAGCCGCATGAACTGCTACGGCTTGTAGAGCATTTAAACGTTGAAGCGGAAATGCATCACATCGCCATCTTTAACCAAATATTCTTTGCCTTCTAAACGCCATTTGCCAGCCTCTTTTGCTCCAGCTTCGCCGCGATAGGCGATGAAGTCTTCATAGCCAATAACTTCGGCACGAATAAAGCCTTTTTCGAAGTCGGTATGGATGGCGCTAGCGGCTTTCGGCGCCGTGCATTTTAACGGAATGGTCCACGCGCGAACCTCTTTCACGCCGGCGGTGAAGTAGGTTTGTAAGCTAAGCAGGCCATAACCAGCACGAATGACGCGGTTCAAGCCCGGTTCTTCCATGCCTAAATCAGCCAAGAAAGCGATTTTATCTTCCTCGTCTAGCTCGGCAATTTCGGATTCTAATTTGTTGCAAATAGGCACGACCACCGCATTTTCTTTAGCCGCTAACTCGCGAACCTGGTCGAGCATGGGGTTGTTGTCGAAACCATCTTCGCTAACGTTGGCGATATACATCGTGGGCTTCAGCGTTAAGAAGCCATATGAGCGAATGGTTAACAGCTCTTCCACACTGAGGTCGACGCTGCGCACGGGCAGGCCCTCATCGAGCGCGGGTTTGATTTTTTCTAGCACGGCCTTCAGCGCAATCGACTCTTTATCGCCGCTTTTGGCTTGCTTGGTCACACGCAGCATGGCCTTTTCGACAGCATCAAGGTCGGCCAAAGCAAGTTCGGTGTTAATCACTTCGATGTCATCGATAGGGCTGACGCGGTTAGAAACGTGAATGACATTGTCATCAATAAAGCAGCGCACCACGTGAGCGATGGCATCGGTGCTGCGGATATTGCCTAAAAACTGGTTGCCTAGGCCTTCACCTTTGGACGCGCCAGCAACGAGGCCGGCGATGTCGACGAACTCCATGCTAGTTGGAATGACGCGCTCAGGCTTAACGATTTCCGCTAAGGCATCGAGGCGAGGGTCGGGCATGGGTACTACGCCGGTGTTTGGCTCGATGGTGCAAAACGGAAAGTTTTCCGCGGCAATGCCGGCCTTAGTTAGCGCGTTGAAAAGGGTAGATTTGCCCACATTGGGTAGACCAACAATGCCGCAATTAAATCCCATGATGCTTCCTCTGCGCACTCGCGCGTCAATTCAATTAGTGTCGATTTTAAAGCCGTTTATTCGGTTCATGGCCTTGGCGATGTCGCCAGTGACCATCAATTCGGTGCAGCGTAAGGCCTCATCGAGGGCTTGATCGATGAGTGATTGTTCTGATTGCGGTGCGCGGCCTAAAACAAAGCCAGTGACTTGACTGCTATTGCCAGGATGGCCAATGCCGACGCGCAAGCGATGAAAGCCGGCTTGGTTGCCCAGCGAGGCAATGCTATCGCGCAGGCCGTTGTGACCGCCATGACCACCGCCAGTTTTCAGGCGTATCTGCCCTGGAGCGATATCGAGCTCATCGTGGGCGATTAAGATTTCGGCTGGCGTGAGTTTGTAAAAATTCGCGAGCGCAGCAACAGCTTGGCCCGAGCGATTCATGAAAGTGGTGGGGATGAGCAGCCGTACATCTTCGCCAGCAATGCTCACGCGCGCAGTTAGTCCAAATGCTTTGGCATCGGGGCTTAGTGATGTGCGGTGTTGCTCGGCTAAACGCTCAATAAACCACGCGCCAGCATTGTGGCGAGTTTGTGCGTATTGTGCACCGGGGTTGGCGAGGCCAACTAATAGGCGTAAGGCAGTCATGTTTCAGCATCTTTAGGGCAATAAAAGAAAAACGGGGCATAAAGCCCCGCTTTTCTATCACAGCCGGAGAAAGATTACTCGGCTTCGGGCGCAGCTTCAGGTGCAGCGTCATCTTCAGAAGCGGCAGCCACTTTTGGCGCGTGCACGTTGGCAACTGGTTGGTCATGGTCGTGACCCAATGCCAAAGCGAGAATTTCCACGCCTTTTGGCAATACCAAGTTGGACAAATGCAGAGTTGTACCAAGAGCCACGGCAGCCATATCGACTTCGATGAACTCAGGCAGGCTGCCTGGTAAGCAGCTAACTTCCACGTCGTTGATGTAGTGAGTGATTTCACCACCATCTTGCTTCACGCCAACGCATGTATCTTGGTTGGTGAAGTGCAGAGGAACGCGCATGGTCAGTTTTTGTTTCGCATCGACGCGCAAGAAGTCTGCGTGCATCGGTGTGCTTTTCACTGGGTGGCGTTGCAGTGCTTTAATCACGACTTTCTCGGCTTTGCCATCAACAGTGATGGTTAGCACGTGCGAATAAAACGCTTCGTTTTCCAGTGCTTTAACTAGCTGACGCAGCTCAATGCTGATCGACTGAGCGGCAGCTTCGCCACCATAAATAACCGCGGGGACGCGGGCTTCCAAACGACGAAGGCGGCGGCTCGCACCTTTCCCTTCGAGAGTCCGGTTTTGCGCATCAAGCGTAAAAGTTGCTGCGGACATTTTCTGTACTCCGTAAGGCACTGAGCTTGCGACCAGCTCAATGCAAATAACCTGTGATAACTCACAGGGCTTGTAGCAACACGCTACAAATAGGGTTTGCCGTGCTTAAAACAACTCAAACATGGCGCTAATGGATTCTTCGTTATTGATGCGGCGCAGGGTTTCTGCAAGCAGCGCGGATAACGACAACTGACGAATACGGCCACAAGCCAATGCAGCATCTGACAGCGGGATGGTGTCGGTGACGACTAGCTCATCTAGCTGCGACTTATTGATATTGTCGATGGCTGGGCCTGACAAAATCGCATGGGTGCTGTAGGCAACAACGCGGTTGGCGCCATTCTCTTTCAGAGCCGCAGCGGCTTTGCACAATGTGCCGGCGGTGTCGACCATGTCATCAACAATTATGCAGTCGCGGCCTTTAACTTCGCCAATGATGTGCATTACTTGCGACTCATTGGCTTTCGGGCGGCGCTTATCGATGATGGCTAAGTCGGCATCGTCGAGCTGTTTGGCGACGGCGCGAGCACGAACTACACCACCAACATCTGGAGACACGATGACGAGGTTTTTGTAGTTCTGGCGTTCGATATCGGCGACTAATACGGGTGAGCCGTAGATATTGTCGACTGGGATATCGAAGAAGCCTTGAATTTGATCAGCGTGTAGGTCGACAGTCAGCACGCGGTCGATACCGACAGTGGTGAGCATGTCAGCAACTACTTTTGCTGTGATGGGTACACGCGCCGAACGCACGCGGCGATCTTGGCGGGCATAACCGAAATAGGGGATGACGGCGGTGATGCGGCCGGCACTGGCGCGACGCAGAGCATCGGCCATGACAATCAATTCCATCAGATTGTCGTTGGTTGGTGCGCAAGTCGATTGCAAGATGAACACATCTTTGCCACGAACATTGTCATTGATCTCAACAGCGATTTCGCCATCGGAAAATGTACCAACGTGAGCGAGGCCCAGAGGGATATGCAGATGATTAACGACTTTACGCGCAAGCTCAGGGTTGGCGTTGCCGGTGAATACGACGAGATTGGGCATGATTCCAGTCAACTCAGCCTGAGAGAGATGGCAGGGGCGGCTGGATTCGAACCAACGCATGGCGGGATCAAAACCCGCTGCCTTACCGCTTGGCGACGCCCCTATATTCGATGCATCCGAAGCCAATGATCGAGCGCTGTATGCGCCGACGATCGATTTTGGCCTCGGCAGATAAAGCCGTTGACTGGACTGGCGCTGAGTATATCAGCAGCCTGACCTTGACTGGAACAGGCGAGGAAAACACAAGCACCAGTGCCTGTCATTTTCGCCACACCATGCTGAGTCAGCCAATGTAACGCTTCATCTACAGCAGGAGCCAAGGTTCTGACAACTTTTTCGAAGTCGTTTCGAGTGACCCCTGCGTTGAGGTCGCGCAGTTTAATGGCCTCGCTATGTCGAGTCAACAGGGGATGGCGAAAAGCTTCTGCTGTTGATACATGCGCCTCGGGCGTGAGCACGACATACCACGGTTCATCGGGCTCGATAGCCGTGAGTAGCTCGCCAACACCTTCTGCCCAGGCCGCATGACCATGCACAAAAACTGGCACGTCGGCGCCAAGTTTTAGGCCTAAAGCCGCTAATTCATTGAGGTTGAGCTGAGTTTCCCAAAGTGTGTTTAGCGCCAATAGCGTAGTCGCTGCATCGGATGAGCCGCCACCTAAGCCGCCGCCCATGGGTAGGCGTTTATCGAGCCTTATATTGGCGCCAAGGGTGCAATTGGTGGCTTCACGCAGCGCAGTGGCGGCGCGAATGATCAAATTATCGGCACTTAAAACACCATCGATGTCGGGAGATAGCGTTAATTGGCCATCGTGGCGTAGTGAAAAATGCAATATGTCGGCACTGTCGATGAATTGAAACGCTGTTTGTAAGGTGTGATAGCCATCATCACGGCGGCCGGTAATGTGCAGAAATAGGTTCAGTTTCGCCGGTGCAGGCAGTGTTATTTCGTGCGCGCTCATGCTGAGGCTTTCGCCTGCCAGCGCTGAATAAATAGCAAAATACGATTTTTGCCCTGAGTCAGCAGCAATCGTTGCGGGATGCGATAGCCATCTTGCACTTGCTCGCTGAGTACGCGGATATTCCAGCCATGCTCTTGGAACTCGCGCACACCAGCCTCGCCGCTAAGCGTGGTGATGGTAGTGAGCGGATCTTGTGGCCAGCCGCTGAGCCAGTCGTTGAGTAGATCGATTGGCAACGGTACGCCGGTAATTGCCTGCGTTAGCAGGTCGGGGCGATCGGACTCGTGGCGGCCTAGCCAGCCATTATCTAAAACTAAGTTGCCATCGCGGCCGGTGAGCGTGGTGTAGCCCTGGTTTAGCGGTCCGGCGGCGCTGGCGTCGAAGTCTTTGCCGGTGCGCTTCCAGTTATATGTCGCGGTGATGCTATTGCCCAAAAATGTCACGCCGGCTTTGCCTTCTGCTTGCCATTGCGTCAGGCCGCGGGCACTAGCGGCTGCTTCTATTACCTCTGGCGCCACCACGACTGGGCCGCGAGTAACGCAACCTGAAAGCAGGGCGGCCGCTATTAGCGTAAATAGTGCAGAGCGGGAAAAGTTCAAGGCTATCATCTGCGGCACGCCTCTAAGGCTTTAGGTAGGCGTCGATGGTAGCAAAAAGGCTTTGCGTCGGGTGAGCCCGTAACATTTGTCTTTAAACGCGCTATCCCTCACAATTTGTGGCTATTTTCCGGGGTATCCGGCTCAGGGTTCGGCATGGCGCTGTTGGCATTCGGCATTAATCACAAGACGGCATCGGTCGCCCTACGTGAGCGCGCGGCGTTTGCGCCGGAGGCGTTGGGTCAAGCCTTGCGTGATGCCCGCCAATTCGCTGGCCTCGATGAGGTCGCGATCTTGTCGACGTGTAATCGCACCGAGTTCTATGGCGCGGCTGATCCCGAGCGCATGCAAGCCGTACGGCAATGGCTGACTGAGTCGCGCGGCATTAGCGATGCTGAACTTGACGCCGTTTGGTATGTCCACGAGGGCGAGGCTGCGATGCGCCACGCCATGCGTGTGGCCTCTGGGCTGGACTCGATGGTGCTCGGCGAGCCACAAATTTTCGGCCAAATGAAAACAGCCTGGAGCGAGGCGATTGCTGCTGGTACAGCTGGCGGCGCGCTAGACAAGCTATTTCAAGGCACATTCGCTGCCGCCAAAGCTGTGCGAAGTAAGACCGCGCTTGGTGCTAGTCCTGTTTCCATTGGTTTTGCCGCTGTCACCTTAGCGCGCCAAGTATTTGAGTCATTGGCGCAAACACCCACGCTCTTGGTTGGTGCTGGCGAAATGAACGCTTTAGTCGCCAAGCATCTGCGCGAGCAGGGCGTGGCAGAGCTGATGATTGTTAATCGTACCTTGGCAAATGCCGAGGTAGTGGCGCAAGACGTTGACGCCGAAGCCATGCCATGGTCGTGCCTACAAGATGCTCTAGCTCGTGCAGGCGTGGTGATTAGCTGCACCGGCAGCAGTGAGGCGGTTATTACTCGCGCCATGGTCAAGCAGGCGTTGAAAGAGCGGCGCCAACAGCCAATGCTGCTGATCGACATCGCTGTGCCGCGTGATATCGAACCATCGGTGGCCGAACTCGATGATGTTTTTTTATATACCGTGGATGACCTGCAATCGGTCATCGATACTGGTTGGCGTAACCGGCAAGCAGCTGCTGTCGACGCCGAGCGCTTGATTGACCAACATGTGCAGCAGTTTGCAGAGCAGCAACGCGTGGCTGAAACTGCCGTGGCGCTAATTCGCCAAGTGCGCGGACGCGCCGCCGATATGGCCGATATTGAGCGCCAAAAAGCTTTAGAGCAGCTGCGCCGAGGCGCCGACCCTGAAGCCGTATTGGCGCGTTTGCAGCACACCCTAATGAATAAGTGGTTGCACGCGCCGACTGTCAGTTTGCGCCAGCTTGCGGCTAGCAATAACGCTGAGGGCTTGCAGCTAGTAGCGCAGGCTATGGGCGTGAAACCTGAAGATACTCCTGTTAATTCGCCAGAGACTGCATCTAACTCATGAAAGCAGCACTACTTTCCCGTCTTGATCAGCTTGCCGAACGCTTTGAAGAGCTGAATGCGCTCTTGTCCGATGCTGGTGTCATTGCTGATCAAAACCAGTTTCGTAAACTCTCGCGCGAGCATGCTGAGCTTGAGCCCGTGGTGGCCGCACTAGCAGCGTATCGCCGTGCCGAGCAGCAACGCGCCGATGCCAAAGCATTACTATCGGATCCAGATTTTCGTGAATTAGCGGAAATGGACATTGCCGATATGGATGCCGAATTAGTCCGCATCAGCGAAGATTTACAGCGTCTGATGGTGCCACGCGATCCCAATGACAATGGCAATGTGTGGCTCGAGGTTCGCGCTGGTACCGGTGGCGATGAGGCCGCGATTTTTGCCGGCGATTTATTTCGTATGTATAGCCGCTTTGCCGAGCGCCAAGGTTGGCGGATCGAGATTGTCTCTAGTAACGAGGGCGAGCATGGCGGCTATAAAGAAGTGATTTCGCGCGTCTCTGGCGAGTCCGTTTATGCCTCTTTGAAGTTTGAGTCTGGTGCGCACCGCGTGCAGCGTGTGCCTGCAACTGAATCACAAGGCCGCGTGCACACTTCGGCTTGCACCGTGGCGGTGATGCCGGAAGCGCCAGAGCTGGAAGCCATCGAGATTAATGCCGGTGACTTGCGCATCGATACTTATCGCGCCAGTGGTGCTGGCGGGCAGCACATCAACAAAACCGATTCGGCGGTGCGCGTAACGCACATTCCAACGGGTGTGGTGGTTGAGTGCCAAGATGAGCGCTCGCAGCACAAAAATAAAGCCCGCGCACTGTCGTTATTATCGGCAAAGCTGCATGCGGCGCAGCAGGCTGAGGCGCAGTTGGCCTCGTCAACCATGCGCCGTGATCTTGTCGGCAGCGGTGATCGTTCTGAGCGCATTCGCACCTATAATTTTCCGCAAGGCCGCATGAGCGATCACCGCATCAACCTCACGCTATATCGTCTCGATGAGATCATGAATGGCGATTTAACTGAGCTGCTGAATGCATTGGCGACTGAGCATCAAGCCGATCAGTTGGCCGCTATGGCAGAGACTTTGTGATCCGATCATTGAGCAAGATACTCATTGTAGGCTTGACTCAATTACCGCCATTTCCACCTGTCGATGAATCTCCACAACGCAATGCCTAGCAATAGCGCAGCAACTATAACTCTCGAGCAATGGCTTAAAGCTGCGACGGCGACATTGGCACAAAGCTTGGCGTGGCAGCCAGTTAGCGGCGATGCCGTGAGTGCGCGCCGCGAGGCCAGCTCGGTCTTGCTGGCCGCCATCGGGAAGACGCATGCTTGGCTTTTAACTTGGCCTGATGCTTGTTTGAGCACTGATGAGCTAGCGCGGGCGGATGCGTGGTTGGCGAGGCGCGCCGCCGGTGAACCTTTGGCCTATTTGCACGGTGAGCAAGAGTTTTGGTCATTATCGCTTCAAGTAGCACCGGGCATTTTAGTGCCGCGTGCCGATACCGAATGTTTGGTCGAGCAAGCGCTATTACGTATTGCTAGCACTGGCGCTGTTCGTGTCTTAGATCTGGGCACTGGTTCCGGCGCTATTGCTTTGGCCATTGCGCATGAGCGCCGGCAAGCGCAGGTGTTTGCGGCCGATCGCAGTGCCTTGGCGGTGGCTGTGGCGCAGACAAATGCCGCACGATTGAGCTTGGCGCTGAGTTGCCGTGAGAGTGATTGGTTTAGCGCATTTGCTGGTGATCGCTTCGATGTCATTGTTAGTAACCCACCGTATATTGCCGAGGATGACCCGCACTTGGCAGCGCTGAAGTTCGAACCAATACAGGCCTTGGCGGCGGCCGATTTCGGCCTTGCCGACTTACGCGAAATCATCAGGCAGGCGCCGAAGCATCTGAGCATGAATGGATATTTATTGCTCGAGCATGGCCACGATCAAGCAGCAGCAGTACGCGAGTTGTTGCAGCAAGCAGGCTTTGTCGATGTTTGCTCGACGCGGGATTTTGGCGGTAATGAGCGCGTGACTGGCGGGCGTTGGACTGGAGTATCAGATGATGACGCATGAGCTAAGCGATGCCGAACTGCTGCGCTACCATCGGCAAATTCTATTGCCGAGCTGGGATATCGCCGCGCAACAGAAGCTGCGTGCCGCCACCGTATTGGTGCTAGGCCTTGGCGGCCTTGGCTGCCCTGTGGCGCAATACCTTGCCGCTGCAGGCGTTGGTCGTTTAATTTTGCTCGATGACGACCGTGTCGATATCAGTAATTTGCAGCGCCAACCCTTGCACGGTGAAGCCGATGTTGGCCGCTTAAAAGTCGAGTCAGCCGCAGCCTCGCTAAAGGCGTTAAACCCATTGGTAGAGATTGTGACTGTGGCCGCGAGAGCCGACGCCGCCCTGCTCGCACGATGGATGCCGGAGGTCGCAGTGGTGGCCGATTGCTGCGATAATTTCAGTACGCGAGATCTTATCAACGCTAGCGCGTGGTCGGCGCAAGTGCCGGTAGTGTCGGCAGCGGCCATTGCCTGGCAGGGTCAGCTCAGTGTGTTTGATGCCCGTGATGCTAAGTCGCCATGCTATCGCTGTCTTTATCCAGACAGCCTCGATGCCGAGCAGACCTGCAACGATGTCGGCGTTATGGCGAGCACCGTGGCGGTAATGGGCAGCTTACAAGCCAATGAAATTTTGAAGCTAATCGCAGGAGTTGGTAGCAATCTCTGCGGTAAGTTGTTGTTGTGGGATGGCCATCAGGCGAACATGCGCACACTGCGCATCCCGCGTGATGTGGCTTGTCCCGTGTGTTCTTCTACGTAATTTGTTTTCGGAGTGATGTGACATGAACCCTTATGCGAGCTGGCGCCATGCCTTAAAAGGCGTGTTTCGAATTGGTCAAACGACCTCGATTATTGCCGCAACGGGATTTGCTTGGGCGACCGGTGACCGCTTGCCTACGCCGCGTGTGCTGCGCCTAACCTTCGAGCGACTGGGCGCAACTTACGTGAAATTGGGTCAGTTTATTGCTAGCTCGCCGTCATTGTTTCCCGCCGAATACGTCACTGAATTTCAGCATTGCTTAGATAAAACTGAGCCGCTATCGTTTGAGATTATGCGTGATGTGTTAGAGCGCGAACTCAAGCGCCCAATGCACGAAGTCTTCAGCGAAGTCGATGAGATTCCGCTGGCATCGGCGTCAATTGCCCAAGTTCATGCCGCGAAACTGATTACCGGTGAGTCGGTGGTGATCAAGATTCAGAAGCCCGGTGTTGAACAGGTTCTGCTCACCGACCTGAACTTTTTATACGTCACCGCGCTGCTATTAGAGCGCGTGCTACCAAAACTGAAATTTGCTTCGCTGTCAGGTATCGTCAGTGAAATTCAAGGCTGCATGATGGAAGAGGTCGACTTTTATAAGGAGGCGCGCAACGTTGAGCAGTTCCGCGCTTACTTAGAGGCTACGGGCAATACGCAGGCGACTGCGCCACGGATTTATCCCGAGGCATCAAGCCTGCGCGTGCTGACTATGGAGCGTTTCTATGGCGTGCCATTGACCGATCTTGAAACCATTCGCAAATATACGCGTGACCCAGCAGGCACATTAGTGGCTGCGCTCAACACGTGGTTTTCTAGTCTGATGCTCTGTGAAAGTTTCCACGCCGACTTGCACGCCGGCAACCTCATGGTGCTCACCGATGGCCGCCTTGGCTTTATCGACTTCGGCATCGTGGGTCGTATTGCGCCCGATACCTGGACGGCGACGATGGCATTCATCGAGTCATTAGGCGATGGCGACTTTAAGAAAATGGCCGAGAGCATGGCATTGATTGGCATGACCAAACGCAAGGTCGATAACGCCCAACTTGCGCTAGACCTTGAGGCTATTTACGGCGCCGCAACCACGGTTGACCCCTTAAGCATTGGCGGTGCCATGGCTAATGACAACGAGATCAATAAGCTCATGCTGGAGATTGTCGCTGTTGGTGAGCGCCACGGCATTCGCTTCCCTCGTGCCTTCGCTCTGTTGCTGAAGCAAATGCTTTACTTTGATAGGTATATTCGTATTTTGGCGCCTGATATGAATCTTTTCGACGATGATCGCATCAGCTTTCTTGGCGATGACAGTGGTGGTCATAAACTGTTGCACTGATTAGCTAACGTGAAGTGATTAAAAAGCCCGCATCTGCGGGCTTTTTATTGCCTGTATTTTGTACTAGATGTGCAAGCTTACATGTCTGATATAATCTGTTGCAGTTGTGTAACTTTAGTGACAGTATTTGAATATAAGAAATAAGTTTCATACTCATAATAAAAATAGAGCGGCCTTCCAGGGCGCCAAAGGTGATAGCTATGGTCATTCGGCAGCTTCTTATTCTCTCGGCAGTCACAGCACTGCTATCTGCCTGCGATAGTGCACCAAATAGCGTTTCATCTCCTCCTAGCGGCTCTGAAATACAAACTGGCATGGTGTATGACAGTACGGTGGAAGGCATTGCTTACCGCACCTCAACCCAAAGTGGTATCACTGATACGGGCGGCATATTCACTTATCGTTCTGGCGAGCGTATTACCTTTTCTTTTGCTGGAGTGGATTTGCCTGAGGCGCTAGCGCTGCCTCAAATGAACCCGCGATTTATTTTCGCCTCCACGGCCGAACTGGCATCGAGCAATGACAATCGGGTCGTTAACTTTTCACGCTTACTGCAGTCGCTAGATGCCGATGGCAACTCAGCTAATGGCTTGGATATTCGCGAAGCGAGTGCGGCGTTGGCCGAGCGAAATATTGCCCTAAACTTGGCTGTAGAGCCGGATAGCTTTGCTGCTAATAACCCCGCAATTACTACGTATTTGTCTGAGAAAGGCCGAGCTTTAGTCGATGCCGAAGTGGCTAAAGCGCACTTGGCTTGTAGTGAGCAAGACGTGGCTGAGGGCCGCACACCAGATGGTATTTGTGACGGTAATACGCCTGCTTTATCGGCTGGCGATATCAGTATTCTTGAGGGTAATAGCAGTCATGTCATCAGCATGACATTTACCTTGTCGAGCACTTCGGCTGTGCCTGTGTCATTCGCCTATACGACTCAAGCAGCAACAGCTACTGCGGGCGATGATTTTGTTGATGCTGCAGGGGTCATAACGTTTCCTGCAGGAACACGTAATCAAACACTCGCCATCACCATTTTGGGCGATATTGCTCCTGAGGATGATGAGTTTTTCACCGTTAAGCTCAGTCAAGCTACGGGCTTAACACTGGTTCGTGACTCAATACGGGTCACTCTCCGTGATGATGATACGGTGGCGACACCTTTGCGTATTTCGGCGCAGCCCCTACTGGTCAATGAAGGCAGTGGCGGAGGCTTTACTCAGGCGATGTTGCGGATTGAGCGCCAAGGTGCACTGGATCAAGCGGTAAGCATTCGTTTGGTGAGTCGCGATGAGGGTAGTGCGCTGGCCCCTAGTGATTATGAGGCGATTAATCGCGAGGTGATCATCCCCGCAAATGACACGTCGATTTTAGTGCCACTGAAAATTGTTGCCGATGACGCCGTTGAGAATGATGAAACCTTCCTGATCGATATCACCAGCGTGAGCCCGCAAGCACAAATTATCGGCTCGCCAGTGCGAGTGACTATTGCCAATGATGATGTGGCTACAAGTCGTTCGCAATTGAGTATTGCTGATGGCAGCATTCAAGAGCCTGAAAGTGGTACTGCGCCTCTGCTAGTGACTGTCACTCGCTCTGGTGCTGCCAATAGTGCGGTAACCGTGCGCGTGAAAAGTGAAAATGGTAGCGCCGAGGCAGGCACAGACTATCTGGCGGTCAATCAACTATTAAGCTTCCCCGCAGGTGTCCTGACGCAGTCGTTTAACGTCACTATTAATGCCGATGCGATCAGTGAGCCGACGGAAACATTTACGCTACGTCTGAGTGAGGCGAGCAATGCAGATATTGCTGCTGGTGAAGCAATTATTAGTATTTTGGATCAGCCGCCAATAGCCGTTGCACCGACTATTACGTTGACTGATCGCTCGATTACCGAGGGCGACACGGAGCGTAACGAAACATTTACGCTTCAGCGTAGTGGTGATGTATCGCTGCCTAGTTCGGTGCGAGTGAGTGTGTTGTCACGAGCCGACGATACGGCGACAGCTGGTGCTGATTACGTGGCGTTAGATCAGCTCGTGCATTTCCCTGCGAATGCTAGCTCCGCCAGCATTGTTGTGCGTATTTTAGGTGATGACATTGTGGAGGCGAATGAAACATTTTCGCTTCTGCTCAGTAGCCCAACAAATGCCACTCTGGCGCGAACGGCAGCTCGCATCACGATCATTGATGATGACAATGCGGCGCTTCCAAACCTGAGTTTACTGCCGCTAGAGCCAGTAGATGAAGGCGACTCTGGGCTGAAACTGGTTAATGTGATTGCACAGCTGAGTGAGGCCAGTACCCAAGCGATTACGCTGACGTACTCACTTGAGGATGGCTCTGCCACTAGCCAGGGCCAACGTCGCGACTTTGATCCAGTGCAAAACTCGCAAGTGACTATCCCTGCCGGTGCGACAAAAGGCTTGCTGCCAATCACTATTCGCGGCGATGCCTATGAGGAGCGCGATGAGACACTGACGGTGGTTTTGAACAGTGTCAGTGGTGCGCGATTAGGCACTAGCAGCCAAGTTATTACCATCAAAAATGATGAAGAGGCCAGGCTGCTGCAAGTTGGTGCAGCATCGCGTTCAGTAGCGCCGACGGATGAGCAGGTGGCAGGTCAAATGGAGGCTTATCAAGGTGGCGAGCGCCTTCAGCGCTTCCATTTAGGTGGTTATGGATTTGGTCCATTTCAGCTAGTGCCAGGCTATGGTCCTATTCCTGAGCTCACCTTTGGTGATGCACCAGTATCCATTTCTAATGCGCCAGCGGGAGCTTCTTGTTTTAGTCATGAGTTGACCGCAGCGAAGCGTACCGAGCTACATTGTGATGATGAAATCTCGGTTCGAGTCATGGTTATTCTTGATCCGAAGTCGAATGAGCGTGTGGCCTTTGTCACGCTAGATGCCATTGGTGCCGGTAACTTAATTCAAGATGCTATGCGTGCAGCAGTAAATAAGGCCAGCTGTGACGCAGGTGCTTGCATTCTGCCGCGCAATGTCTTGTTTGGTCAGACTCATACGCATGCCGGAGCCGACTTGCAGGGCTTGTGGGGTGGTGTGCCGCGTGAGTGGATTAATGAGAAGTTGCTCGCCGGTGCTGCTGCCTCAACGATTGAGGCGATTGCGCAGTCACGGCCCGCGCAGCTGTCTATGTCGCGTAAAACAGTGCAGTTTAATAACTATCGTCGTCCGCAATATCGTGATGCCAAACATCATCAGACCGACAAAATTGCCACCTTGTTGATGGCAAAGGCTGATGATGCGGAGCCGGCTAGCAGTAGGCTATTGGCGAGCATGATGCAGTACTCGGCTCACCCCACTAGTGTCGGTGCAAATGACTATAAAATCCCTGGCGGCGAGGGAGAAGTGCTGCGTTTACCGCACCCAGATTATCCGTTGGGTTCAACGCGCGAGTTAGAGGCACGCTTCCAAGGTACGGCGCTATATTTTAATGGCCCAATTGCTGACGCTTCACCCAGTGGCTCAACTGATGGTGCCACTGGCGATACCGTTTATGATCGCGTGCGTGCTCGAGGCAAGAACCTTGTCGATGCAGCACTTAATGATTTGGCTGCTAGTGCTGTTGCCATTGATCCTGTGCTGGAGGCACGTAGCGCTGAAGCCATCTTGCCTGTCACCAACCCCTTGTTTCTGGGCGTAGGCCTGATAGGTCAGTTCAACGGTTACTATCAATTTAGCCAACTACCTTTCAGTGATATCCCGGGGCTAGATCAAATTCCAGCCGCGATTATTGAGGCCTTTGAGGGTGTGCAAAACCAGCTGCCACAGCCAGCACCCATGGCGCGTACATATGTCAGTCGTGTCAGTCTGGGTACTAAAAACTCGGCTAACCCGCTACAGAACCGCCTAGAGATTGTCACCATCCCTGGTGAGGCGACCGGTAGTTTTGGTCGTTATATTCGTGGCTTGGCGGAGGACTCTCCTGACGGGGAACCGCTGAAGACGCAAACCATGCTGCTGGGGCTGACGCAAAATAGTTTTGGCTACATTATTCCTGAGGATGAGTTTAGCTATGTCGACCCTACGGGGGATGTTGTTGGCTATGAGGAAATTGTTTCTTTAGGGCCACTGACAGCACCTTTATTGCGCCTGCAGGCTTATAACCCGCTCTTTGATGTGGCGCCAACCGATCCACGTAACCTACCTCCAGCGCTTACAGATTGTGCGATTGCTTGGGATTTCGGCTCTTGCATCCTCGGTATTGGTCTGGATCGATTCATGCAGCTTCTAGGCCTTTCTAGTACTTTTGGTGATCTAGCAGAAACCGTTGCTGATGGCTGCCATGAAGTGGCGGGCCCATTAAGCCCAGCGTGTATTGTTTTTGATGGATTGGCTGAGCTGTTTGCAGTCATTCCAGATGTTCCGGCTTTTCCAGGCGTGCCTGGCGATGGTGGCGATCCATCTGCTCCCTCATTGGCAGCGCCAGCAGAGTTAACGCTATTGCCGGAAATCTTAAAGGCCCAAGCTGCAGGCTGTGACTTTATTGACCCTGCCGCTTGCTTGTTGCCATTCCCTAACAATCATTTCACTAAGGCTGTGGCGAGTAATGACACCGGCATTCAGGTCAATATCAATCCGCTAGCGCCGCCGCGCAATATTGCTGGCCGCCCTGTTGATGTCAGTGATCAGAATCGAGCAGATGGCTTCTCGCCAGGGCAAGCAATTTTATTGCGCGTACCGGGCTTGGACTTGGACCAAACTGCGCGTTTACGGCCAGTTCCTCGCCTTGGTAAGCCAGGTGCAGGGCAGGCTTCTGATGTCGCAGCACAGGCGATGTCAAATAGCCTGCGTGCTAACTCCGCAATCATTATTTGGGATGCGACGGCTAAAAAGCGCCATCTCGTTTGGGCGGAAATTGATAATAATCGTACGCGTTATACGCCCTGTGATTTGCCTGGGCCTGTGCAGACTGTGGCTGAGTTGGCAGACTCTGCCGAGTTGGCATCTGCAATTCAAACCTTCCGCGATGGCTGTAATGGTGCGGCTAAACCACTAGTGTCACTAGTGGATGGTGTTGATCCAACAAGTGATCCAGGGCCAGCATTAATGATTCGCCCAGGCATTAACTTTGAGGAAGGGCACCGCTACATAGTGGCTCTGCGTGACTTAAGAGACGCAAATGGTGATGTCATTGCTTCAACAGCAGGTTTCTCTCTCTGCCGAGATACTAGCGATAGCCCTCTTCGTGCTATTCCTGTTGTGGGTAAGCGTTGCGGTGAGCTTGACGCTATTTTTGCTGAGCTTGAAAGTGAGGCAGCAATTGAGCGTGAAACGCTGTATAGCGCTTGGGACTTCACAGTGGCCAGTGAGCGTAGCCTAACTGGACGTATGCTAGCGATACGTGATGCCACCCTTAAAGGTAAGCTGCCCAGCTTCGCTATCGATAGCGTGCAAGACAATGCCTTTAATGCCGGTAAAGATGACTGCACCACGGCGGGCAACACGGATAACTGCATTGCCCGTGTGATTAAAGGCAAAATTACCGTGCCTAACTTTATCGACAAGGCGCAACTTCCAGCCGATCAGTTAAGTGCTTTGCCGAATCTACCTTTGGGCCCGCTAAGTACTAGTGACTTAGGCTCTGGGACGCTTGACCGGCAAATTGGCGGACGTTTCTATTACGGTATAGAAAACCCCTTCCCTGGCCCATATGACGTGCCAAAGCCATTCCCGCTTCAGCCGACTGTGGATGTGCCATTTACCTGCCATATTCCGCGCGCGGCGTTTAGTGGCAGCACGACTGCCGATGATAATGCCAGCTATGATGTGCGGCCTTCTCGAGTGTCGCTCTATGGTCACGGCTTGTTTGGCAGCCAAAGTGAAGTTGGGCAAGGCCAGCTGAGACGCTTCAGCAATGAGCATAACTACACGTTCTGCGCGCTTGATTGGGTTGGCATGTCCGGCGTTGGCGATGTCATCAATGCCCTCACGCTGCTGCTAGATATGTCGAGCTTCCCGACTTTATCTGATCGTGTGCAGCAGGGCATCTTGCAGTTTGTCGCCATGGGGCGATTGCTCAAAGACCCTAATGGTTTGATTACAGACGCGGCTTTCCAGGCACCTGATGGCCGACCATTAATCGATAACCGGGATATTTTCTACGATGGTAATAGCCAAGGTGGTATCGATGGCGGCGTAGTTGTGGCGGTGTCACCTGATATCCATCGCGGCGCGCTTGGCGTGCCCGGTATGAACTACAGCACGCTCTTGCAGCGAAGTGTCGACTTCGATGGCTATGCGCGTGTGTATTACCCATCCTATCCCAACACCATTGATCAGCAGCTGACTTTAGGGCTGGTGCAGATGTTGTGGGATCGTGCTGAGAACAATGGCTACGCCCAGCATTTAGGCGATGGCGTGAGTACTGTCATGCTCGATGGTCAGCCCATTACCTTGGGTGAGCCTAATCACACACTTCCTGATCTTGATGGTCAGCCATTGCCTCCCAAAAATGTCTTGCTGCACCCAGCATTTGGCGATCATCAGGTCAGCATGACTACTGCTGAGGTCATGGCGCGAACGATCGGTGCCGACAACGTTGATGTTTATTATCAGCGCGTAGCTAAGTGTGCTGCGGGTGATGTTAGCTTTTGTGTTATCGATCGCAATGCCTTCTTGGCTGATCGCTACCCCGATACCGAGCCATACTTCGGCTTGCCATTGAGCATGCCGTCGAAAGCTGGCTATGGCGATGGCATGGGGTCGGCCATGATTGTCTATGACGGTGGCAAAACTCCGACACCACCTGCTGACAATACGCCTCCGTTTGCCGGTGAGGATCCGCATGAGTACCCACGTAACAGCATCAGTGCGCGCTGCCAAAAGGCCCGATTCATGCGTACGGATGGCCGTATTATTTACACCGATTTGCTGAGCTTGCCTGCTAACTGCCCGATGACAGATGGCCAAGAGCAACCGTTTACTGGCGATGCTCCTGCGCTTGTTCCGGGCTCAGATGGCGGTGAACCTCCCATTGTTGTAAGCGATTACGAGCCTGACTACGGCACCGGTATTATCGGTGCTATTGCTAAGTTCACTGCCTCTCTTAACAACGCGCTAATGGCTTTGTTGAGTGGAGATCCAGCGACTGCAGGCGAGCAATTTATTGCCGCTATGACGGGTCTAGGAGAGAGCTTTGCTAGTGTGTTGGCTGGCGATGACAGCTTGATCGCCGCTGGCAGCAGCGCCGCCGGTGCCGGTAGCGACCCAGTCGCTATTTTCGATCGATTTATGGATGGTGTTGGCCGCTTTATTGGTCTGCAGGATGACCCTATCACGGCGCTAACCAGCATAAAGCCAGCTCGTCATACAGAGGCGGTGGTGATGAAAGGTGCTCAGTTGCTCGGTTGGTCTACATTGCCAGCCGTTGGCCAAGGCTTTCCTTATCCATCAGGGGCAAATATTACCGGGCAGTCTGCAGAAACAGAGGCATTGTCGGCACTCAATGTTCTGCGCGATCCATTGCGTATCGGTGAGGTCCGAGATGCGCATAACGGCGTGTTTATTTATCCCATCATTCCAGAGGCGCAAGTCCCTGTATTAGTACCGGTTGAAGAGATTGCTGCTTACAAATGGAATGGTTCGGGTTTCGAAGAAATACCAGTACAAGTTGATGAGAAATTTACCTTCTTCTTGGCAAACTCGGGATCAACATTCTCTGTCTACTCAGGCACCGACCCTGAGCTTACCTATGCTTGGGATATTGAACGTTGGAACCCTGTGGATGATCGTGAAGAGAAAAATAACACGACAAAAATTAATCCTAACGTCTGCAACGCAGTGTACGAAGATCCCAAAAAAGACCCAGTTCCTGGTTTGGACATGGATGATGAAGTGGTCTTTATGGCCAGCGATGCCGGCAAAATGGCACCTCCAGGTGCACTGCCATCGGGCGTGAAGAAGACACAGATGGTGCGACTGATGGATGTTGCTGATCCTGTTGCTGAGCGTGTGGTTTACCTTGTGCAAAAAGAAGGTGGGTCTTCATTCAAGGGCCAGCATTACGTTAAGTTCAAGCGCAACGAAAATGCTGATCAGTGGATCGATAAGAGCTTTTTTAATCGAGATGATCCTGAAGCTCTAGGTGTTAGCAATACTAGTTATGGCCAAAACCTAAAAGGTAAGGTTTGCCCAAATGGCAGCCCAGAAACGGCGAAAGAGTCTGATGACCGTTTTGCTCGTGATGGCGTAGTAGTGTCCACCGATACTTATCGTTGGGAGGCTACAGGGCGTTGGATGGTGCGCGATATCCGTATCAAGGCGCCAGGTACAGCGAAGCCAGACTGGACGACTATCAAAGACTCACGGCCTGACCTTATCGATCGTTGGAAAGGTAGGGCTTTTCAGCAGTCACCGGACTCAACTATTTCTTTGGTTGGCTTCGAAGATGAGCAAGTGAACTGGGAAGCTAACTCCGTGATCTTGGGTGAGCGTTGCGGGCCTGTGCGCTGTATGCGTGAGGTTTGGGGGGCTGACTCAGGTACTAACGTAACGA
The DNA here is from genome assembly GCF_982810325.1 of Paraperlucidibaca sp. Lineage (NCBI taxonomy): Bacteria > Pseudomonadati > Pseudomonadota > Gammaproteobacteria > Moraxellales > Moraxellaceae > Paraperlucidibaca > Paraperlucidibaca sp. The sequence continues at coordinate 49,629 of NZ_CEYEMI010000008.1, read as the reverse complement.
AAACCGAAGTGTTTTATCGTGATGCCATTAGTTATCGTTACCTCATTCGTGTGCATCCGATTCCTCCCGATGGCCTCTACACTAGCTGGGACTACAATCGTAGTGCGATGATCCCAACGGCGGCGGAGCGTGCTGCTGGCGTGAAGGCTGGCCGCTACTACACAGTGCTGCGCCCACAAGGCGTGCCTATCGATGGCATAAACGATGATATCGGTCAGATCGATGCTATCGCGCCGATACCATTTGTTAACCAATGCATCACGGTTGATGGTCCTAAACCGCCGAATGCCAATGGTCGCTGCCCGCTATTTTTAGATGTTGCCGATGCTACATTTAATCTGCCTTTAGCCTTTAGTAACTGGGAGCAAATATCTGGCAAGGGTGATAGTGGCTCTATGGTCTATACCTTCCAGATGACAGGGGCTACGTCATTAGCCAATCCATTGGTTGTGCCATTTTATCGTGATGATGCCTGTCTTGATGATGGCACCGGCGATGATCCTGTCGCACGTCCATTCCCCGGCGAGGATTCATCTGACCCACGTGTGGTGAATGCGTACAAAGACTTAAATGGGGATGGCAAGGTGACATGCGATGAGCGCCAAGGTGCTTATGGTGCCAATGGCATTCATTACTTCGTCACTCATGACAGCGATAACGCCTTCTTGCCACTGTCTACAACTGAAGTAGACGGCACTCAATGGCAGATTATGGTGCCGACTGCGCAACCGAAGAATGTCGGTGATGCCTATGCCAATACCATACGGATTCCATTGATTCCGCTTGTTGTTCCTATCCCTAGCTTGCCCTCACTACCGAGTAGGTAAAGGGTGTAGATAAGCAAAAAGCCCGCATCTGCGGGCTTTTTTCTGCTTAAAAACTAGTTGTTTTCAACGACTTTAACAGGCCAGAGCAAGGTCATTGGCCGCTGCTTCAATTGCTGCAAAATCTCCTTTAGCAGAGGCCACCAAAGGCGAAACTTCACGCCGCGAGACTTCAGCGCCAACATCAACGCCAAGCTGAAGCTTACGCCCAAGTTCACCAGACCGATGATGGCAATGCCAACACTGCTAACCACTATTACTTGCCAGCTCAAGGCGAAGTCGAAAGCTACTAAGGCGTAGGCGAAGTTGGCGGTAGAGAAGGCGATATGGCGAATATCTAAGGGTAGCCCGAATAAAAAGCCGACAGTGCCCATGCTGCCGAGCATGATGCCGAAGTAGAAGTTGCCGGCTAAAGCGCCTAGGTTATGGTGCAGATACTTTGTGATACGTTCGCGGCGCTGTCGCGACATCCAGCGCAAAGCACGATGCGCCGTAATGCGTTCGGGGATGCGAGAGTAGACCGCTTTATTGTCGTAATAGCCGGAAATAATCCCCGACAAAAATAGGAAAAATCCGGCAATAGCTGCGTGAAAAATAGCGAGGCTATCAATCGGGCTAAGGTCATGTAGCAAATGATCAGCTTTGGCTGGGCTGATGGGGAAGTGACCGAACCATTGCCACATCATGCCGACGGCAAGCGCAATCGGAAAGGCGACGCCGACGTTGCCAATAATGGCAATGAACTGACTACGAAACACATCTATGCACAGCTTCGCGAGGTCGCCGAGATGTTTCTCTGGGCGGTGTGTACTGATTTGCTCAACACTTGAAGCCAGATGCGAAGCAGTCATTGCCGGCTGCTTGGTGGCAATAGTGCCGTGCAGCACGTGAATAAGCATGAAGCCAAACGAGTAGTTAAGACTGTAAATAAATGCTTGCCCTAGCGGCGCTAGAGCGAGACGAGTAGAGAAAATCTTCAGCAGCGCCATAAATGCAACAATCACGCCGGCACGACCGGCTGAGCGCCACATGTCAAAAAAGCCTGCACGCGTAGATGTGACGTAGTGGTCGCCGGTTTCGCTGGCGTGTTCGGTGACGTTGCGCGCGAGCAGTTCGGTGTTGCGCGAGAGCAGCGCTCGCAGGCTGTGGCTGTCGGCCTCGCTGCGGCTCATTTGTTTGACAAACTTAGCAAGGAGCAACGGGTGTGATGCGGTGTCGCCGGCAATAAAATCTAATAGCAGCTCCATGCGTGCCAGTGCTTGCTTCATGCGCACGATAAGATAGGTCAGGCTAATGCTGACGCCATTTTGTTCAGTTAAGCGCTTAACTTTGCGTGTGAGCTCAAGGCATTGATCCATCAAAACTTGCATCTGGCGATGGTCGATGCCGTCCTCACGAAGCTCTTGTAGCAGCTCGCGCTGATGCCTAACAAAGCGCTCGGTTTCGTTGCTGAGCGCCATAAACGGCGACTCAAAGGACTCCACGGCAGGATATTTTCGCACAAGCTCAGGCTCAAGACCCATTGCGCAAACTCGATGCGCGAGCACGCGTAAGGCATCAAGCTGCTCAAGACGAGTATGGCGTAGCACTGCTTTCGGGTGTGACCCAGAAAGCAGCATTTCAAACACGCTAGCCCACAGTTCATCAGGTACAGCTTCAATCCAGTCGGCATCACGACCGCGACGAATCAAGCGCGCGAAGGCCTCATCGAGATATTTGTCGTCGCTAACGGGCGGCAAAATATGCTCGCCAATGCGCCGCCAAAAGCCCGCCGATAAGCCTTCGCTGCTCAGAATGCCGGTGTCGGTATAAAGATTAATTTGGCGACGACCGGCCAAGAGTGTATCGATATAGCGCTGAAGGCCGGCGCGTAATTCGGGGCGACGACTGAGCAGCTCCAGCAGAGCACCAAAGGATTTATTGATGTCATCAAGGTTGTCGGGGCTGCTTGGGCGTAGCTGTTTGAGCAGTCGACCCAGTGGGCGAAAAACGCCTACTTCTGGGTTGCGAGTTATCTCTTCTAAAATCTCTGTCAACATCTGATGGCGCTCATGGGGCCATCAGATGGCTAACAGCCCATATTAGTATGATTGGTTTTCATGCCTTAGAAGAGGGCGCGGATGGCCCTCTTAAGGGAATGGATTTAACCAGTGAATGGCTGCGGCGAATGCGAATCGGTGCGAGCAATGAGCGCAGCGCAATGCGATTTTTATAAGCCAGGAAGAGCACGATAAAACCCAGTATCAGCCCGAACCCAATAAAGGCAGTCAAATAGAGCAGGAAGAAATCGTAGCTCATAATAGAGATCCTGTCGTAGGGTCGATGCGAGCGTTTAGTGCTTGGGATAAGTGTTCTGAGTAATCAGTGTAGCCAACAAACTCAGCGTTGTAGCGAATTTTTTCTAGTGTTTGGCCAATCTCATTCGCTAAGACGATGATTTCATAGAAGGCGAATAAGGAGCCGACCTCCATTTTAAACAGCTTGCCCATCAATGTATCGACGTCTGAGGCCGGGCAGGCAAACAGGAATAGGTATAAATACTGGTTGTCGTTAGTGATAAAGATGCCGGGGCGATCAGGCCTAAAGGCGTCGAGAGCGGTCAAATGCGGGCAGTCCGAACGTAGGGTGAGTCGCACGATAACGCTATCGATATTGGTGTTGGTGCTAACGCGCATGAACTCTTCGGCAGTGATGGCGAAGTCGATGGGCGTTTGATAGCCAACACTTTCGGTAGGCTGGGCGCTGGCAAAGAATTGATCGAAGTCTGGCTCGATGACGCGCCAAAACCACTGACCTTTTAGTGATGAAATTACGCGAAAGCATTCGGATATTTCTAAGTCGCGGCGTAGTAGTCGTGTGGCGCCCATATAATAGAGCTGCATTTCCTGCTGATAATTTAATGTGTCATCGACTTCGTGAATGACGATTTTCAAGCGCCGGCCACAGGCAATACGCAGCTTATGAACTTGCCGCGCGAGCACTTCAAATGCCTGCATTTCATAGTGATCAAGGATGACTGTGGCGGCAATGGCAGTCTTAGTGACTTCGTCCATGAGCTCGGCGGTATCATCAAAAATCTCCCAGTTAACTGGAGTACTTTGACCAAAGCGCGCAGGGTTCCAACAGCTGAGTACTCGATGCGCATCTTCGGCGCCACGCAGATTGTTTTCGGGCTGCTGGTGCAGGCCAAGTGTAAATAGCCTGCCATCTTGGCGAGAGCCCATGCCGTAGCGTGCATCCTCGAGAACGGTATTGGATGCGCGCCAATGATTGATGCGCCAGGTCATGCGATTATCATCATGCATGAGGCCGGCAAGGCCATCGAGCTCTTTGCTATGGCGCACTAGCACGGGCCAAATATGAGTCTCTTCGGCCATGATAAAAACGCCGGTGCAACGATGGTGACGATGCCATTCGCGCAAAATGCCGAGTTGGCGCAAGTTGGAGCTGCGCACTTCGGTAGCAAGCAGGCCACCAGCATTAAGATAAATAATGCAGTCAGCGCTCTGCGCCTTTTGAGCTTCTAGGCTTTCGAGGAAATCCCAAATATTACGAGATGGCTGGCTTAGCACTAGTGAGTCGATCTGCATGAGCGCGATGGCTGAAGAGTCTTGCTCATGGTCGCGAGCTAATGCCGACATTGGTGCAACCAACGATTGCGCATGCGGCGAGCAGAGCACGAGTCGGCTACCTTGCTGCAAACCGTTGGTTAATGTGTCGATGGCCAATGGCGTAGTGGCTTGGCTGCTGGGTAGCGTGACGGCATAGAGCCCGCCTTGCAGCATCTCTGCGGCTTCGGCAGGCAGGCCCTCAATGCCAATTGAGCAAGGCACATAAGTAGAAAGAATAGAGCGTTCAGCTTTTTGCTCACGGCTACTGAATAAGCCGAACATATCAAAGGCCATCACAACTCCTGCAAAAAGACAAAAAAACTCTCGTATATCCAGTATATAGTGAAACTATATTATTACGGTTGTCGGATTAGCGACGTTGTGTTGAGGATTGTTTATGCGAGTCGTGTCGTTGTTTTCACGAAAAGGCGGAGTAGGTCGCACGGTATTCGCGGTTAATCTTGCTGCCATTTTGTCTGAACAGGGTCTCAAGGTCGCTGTCTTAGAGCTTGATCCGCAAAATACTGTCTCGCAACACTTCGATGGCTTTAATGAGCAAACAATAGGCTGGGCACACACACTGCTAGATGCTAGCGAGCCTTCTGCAATTACCAATAAAAGCTATTGGTCGCCACGTGAAAACCTGCGTGTTTTCCCCTTTGGCAAAATCACCGCAGCGCAGCGTAAATCCATTGAGCATCATTTGGACGAGCAGCCAAACTGGCTAGAGCAGACGCTACTGTCGCCTGTTTTTGATGACGTCGATGTTCTATTTATCGATACCCCGAGTGGCTTTAATGCCTATAGCGATCACGCAGAGCGCGTGGCGACATCGGCATTATCGATTTGGCTATGCGATGCCGCCTCGCAAAAAGCATTTACGGGCAGCGATGTTCGAGTGCTGCCAAGCGGCTGCCAGCACCGTCATATCCTCAATCAAATCAATGCCAGTAAAAGCTCGCGGCGCGAGCTGCTTAAAAGCTGGCGCGAACTCGTTGGTGAAGAGCTGTTGCCTTTGCCAATACATCAAGACGAATTGGTTTCTGATGCTCTGCTTGAGGGCACAACGGTGGTTTGGTTTGCCAGTTTCAGTCAGGCAGCGCATGACTTATTAGGTTTAGCGAACTGGATGCGTAGTGAGTGGCTCAACGATGCGTGAGCAAGATAGCGCTGTGGCGCCGCGCTGGGTTGATCACTGGAGAAATCTGCCAAACCTAAAGTGGTGGTGGCTATTTGTCCTGCCTGCAAATCAGCGCAAAGCTATCCCTATTCTTGATAGTTTAGCGCTACGACTTCGCGCGTGGGTAGCGTCGCAGCTAGGTGTTGAGCAGCCAGCGCCGATGCATTTATGGCTATGGCGCGTATTCGTGCTGCCACAGGCTTATCAATACCAAAACACGAAATCTCTGCTGCAGTTTATGGCGCGGGGTATAGGTCACCTTAAGCGACTCTGCCAACAGCTTTGGGCGCCTGTGCAATCGTGGTTAGATGCTCGCGTTGATCGCGCAGCTTTGGGTAAGCGCCTCGATGGCCTAGCGCTAACGCTGCCAACAATGACGCTGAGTTTGCGGCTGTTAGTTGCCTTCGTTTGCTTGCCGTTACTCGGCCTCATTGTTAGCACACCTCTGCAACCTCTAGATCAAGCTTTGTTCGCCATCTTAATGATCGGTCTGGCTATGTTTGCGCGACAGATGCCGGGTAAAACGGCGCGCGTGTTTTTGCTCACCTTGTCTTTAGTGGCCACGCTGCGCTACCTCTGGTGGCGAGTGACTGCGACCATGCCCGTAGGCGAGCCCGTCGACTTGTTTTTCGCGCTTATCTTGTTTGCTGCCGAACTGTACGCAGTCACTATTTTACTTCTGGGCTACTTCCAAACGGCTTGGCCATTGAATCGTGAGGAAGCGCCGCTGCCGGCCGATCGCAGCGAATGGCCGAGTGTTGATATTTATATCCCCACCTATAATGAACCCTTAAAAGTGCTGCGCCCCACCGTGCTGGCGGCCTTGGGCCTGGACTGGCCGGCGGATAAGTTATCGATATGGGTATTGGATGATGGTCGCCGTGACAATATTCGACGCTTCTGCGAAGAGGCTGGCGTTAACTACCTGATACGGCCCAATAACTTCCACGCAAAGGCCGGCAATTTAAACCACGCCCTGCAATACAGCACCGGTGACTACATCGCTATTTTTGATTGCGACCATATTCCTACGCGGCCATTTTTACGCTCAACCATGGGTTGGTTTTTGAAAGACCCGAAGTGTGCCGTAGTGCAAACGCCGCACCATTTTTTCTCGCCTGACCCCTTTCGCCGCAACCTCGGCATGAAAGACGGCGAGCCAGCGGAAGACATGCTGTTTCATGGCTTGCTGCAGGATGGTAATGACTTTTGGAATGCGACTTTTTTCTGCGGTTCGTGCGCAGTCATTAAGCGTGGGCCGTTGCTTGAGGTCGGTGGTATCGCGGTAGAGACGGTAACCGAAGATGCGCATACGGCATTGAAGCTGCATCGCCTAGGCTACAACACGGCATTTATCAATAAGCCTCAGGCTGCGGGCTTGGCGACGGAAAGTATTGCCGGTCATGTTGGCCAGCGCATTCGTTGGGCGCGCGGCATGATTCAAATTTTCCGCACCGATAATCCGTGGCGCGGGCCTGGCCTGACATGGGCGCAGCGGCTTTGTTATACCAGCTCCATGCTGCATTTTTTATATGGCATTCCGCGCCTTATTTTTCTACTCGCTCCGATGGCCTATCTATTCTTTGGCCTGCATTTGATCGCCACATCGGCCGCGGCCATTATTGCCTATATTTTGCCCCAGCTTATACATGCCAACTTGGCCAATTCGCGTGCGCAGGGGCAGCATCGGCACTCATTTTGGTCTGAGGTCTATGAGACGGTGCTGGCGTGGTATATCGCGGTGCCAACCACAATGGCATTGATTAACCCCAAGCTCGGCAAGTTCAACGTTACCTCGAAAGGTAGCTTGGTCGATTCGAGTTTTTACGACTGGGGTATCGCCAAGCCTTATTTGCTGCTGATTGTGATTAACGTTGCTGGCTTATTTTTTGGTATCGCACGCATCCTATCGCCAGAAAACGGTGAGATCGGCACGGTGCTGTTAAACGTGTTTTGGGTGCTCTACAACTTAGTCGTGCTCGGCGTTGCCATGGGTGCTTCTCGCGAAAGCATGCAGCTACGTGTGTCGCCACGGGTCAATGGCGAGATGTCGATAGTGCTCTATCGCATTGGTGATCAGGCCATTCGAGCGAAGTCTTTAGACTATTCAATGACAGGCCTTGGTGTGATCTTGCCCGATGGCATTGAGCTAAATGACGGCGAACATATTCGAGTACTTCTACCTTCTGACGAAGATGAGATGGCCTTTAATGCACAGGTCATGTGGCGCGCTGGCCGCCGTGTTGGTCTGCGCTATGAAAACCTAACATTGCGTGATGAGGCGAATTTGGTGCGTTGTACATTTGCCCGTCCTGGTGCGTGGTATGCCTCACCAGTAGTGGGTGATAATGCTTGGCAAAGTCTCACACGCATTAATAAATTGTGCTGGCACGCGTACGGCCAGCTGTTTCAATTGATTCCTGCATTTTGGCGCTCGCGCCGAGTGCGCCATATAACTTCTGCTGTGGAGCGCCCATGAACCTTACGCGCCTCGTTTCATCATCAATGCCCATGACTGCTTTGCTGGCGGTCCTGCTTTGCGCCACCGGCGTGCAGGCAGCATCTGTGGCAGATGCTTCTGAGCAAGAGGCCCAAGCTGAACAGGGCTTCATTCCTACTGCCCGCAGCTACGCAAGAAGCTTTAGCGAGATGGGCGCGGGCAGTTACGAGCTCATCGGCCTCAATAATAATGCTTACTTGAATGTGGGTGTGCGCGCCGACGAAGTGGTCGAGTCGGCCACTTTAGAGCTCAATATGAGCTACTCGCCAGCCATGCTCGAAGGCTTGTCGCACTTCAAGGTTTATCTAAACAATGAAGTGGTTGGGATTATTCCTCTGCCAAAACAAACATCGCCCGAGCCGGTTGTGCAGCGACTGAATATCGATCCTCGCTATTTCAGCGACTTTAACCAGCTGCGTTTATCTTTGGTCGGGCATTACACCTTGGGCTGCGAAGACCCTGCACACACTAGTTTATGGGCCAATATCAGCAAGGATAGCCGTTTATTGTTGAAGGTCTCTCCGGTGACATTACCGAATGACTTGGCTTTATTGCCGGCGCCATTTTTTGATAAACGCGATAATAGGCGCCTGAACCTGCCATTTGTTTTTAGTGCCCAACCTAGCACTGACACTCTTGCTGCTGCGGGCATTGCAGCGTCGTGGTTTGGTCAGTCTGCCGATTATCGCAGCGCGCGCTTCCCGGCAACAATCAATAGTTTGCCAGCTGGCCATGCGGTGATTTTTGCTAAAAATGGTGACCGTATTCGTGGCTTAAATTTGCCATCGGTATCTGGGCCGACGATTGATATTATTTCAGCGTACAAGCGCCCAGCAGTGAAGTACTTAGTTATTCGCGGCCGCGATGGTGGTGATTTGCGCAAGGCCGCTCAAGCGCTGGCTTTGGGTAATGTTTTGATGAGTGGCTCGCAGGCACAGATTCGCTCCGTCGATTTAGGTAAGGCACGCCTAGCCAATGACGCGCCTAATTGGGTGCGGACAACCAGCCCGATTCGCTTTGCTGAGTTGATTAAAGAGCCTTACGAGCTGCAGCGTAGTTATGCCAATCGCGACCCGATTCGCCTCAATCTACGTCTGCCACCAGATCTCTTTACCTGGCGCGTGCGCGGCATCGATATCGACTTGCGCTATCGCTACACACCGCCTATTAGTCACGATAATTCGCTCTTGGGTGTCTATCTTAATAACCAGCTGGTGACGGCATATCCATTGCTGCCTGGGCAGCAAACGGATGCTAAGCAATTGAACTTGCCCGTGCTTGATGAAGCCAGCATCCAAGCCAAGAAAGTGCTGTCGGCACCACCATTTTATGTTGGTGTGCGCAACGAATTGCAGCTGCGCTATCAGCCCGAAGTGTCGAAGAAAAACCTCTGTAGTTCGCTGATCAGCGATAGCTTGGTGGCAGCGATCGATCCAGATTCCACCATCGATTTTTCGCGCTACCCGCACTATATCGCCATGCCCAATTTAAGCGTGTTTGCACAAGCTGGCTTCCCTTTCACGCGCTATGCCGATTTGGCGCAAACCGCTGTCGTGCTATCGGATAAGCCTAGTGCTGGCGACATTACCGCCATGCTCAATAGTGTGGCTAAATTTAGCGCCACTACTGGTTTTCCTGGCGTGCGCTTGAGCGTGGCAACGGTCTCAACGGTCGATAAAGTCGCCGATAAAGACTTGCTGATTATTGGCAGCCCAGCGGCGATTGAAATACGCACGCAGTGGATTCCTGGCTTACCGTCTTATATGACTCGTGTGATGCGCGTGCTCAGAAGCTCGCAAGCGCAGACAGATGCCGAGTCGAGTTGGCTAACAGCGCAGGGCGACCCGATTGCTCGTCGCGACATTACCGTGATGCTCTCTGCTAATGGCGAGCATAGTGCGCTGACCAGTTATCAGTCGCCAAAAAGTCCAGGTCATACGGTAGTGGCGCTGCATGCGACTAGCAATGACAGCCTGCAAAAGCTCTTCGATGCCATGGACAGAAATGAGCTCGCCGAGCGTATGCAGGGCGATGTGGCCTTGGTTAATGGCGAGCAGGTCGATAGCTTCCGTACCCAGAAGATTTATCACGTTGGCCATTTGCCAGTCATGACGCGGATGTGGCTGGTGTTCTCGGGGCAGCCAATTTTGCTCGCAATCGCTTCCATCGTTTTAGGTTTGTTTGTTGCCATGCTGATGTTCTTTGGCTTGAACTATCTCGCCAAACGCCGATTAGTGAAGTGAGCGCCTGATGTGGCGCGTACTTCTACTTTCGCTGATGGCCGCGCTTAGCGCCTGCGCCGGCTCGCCACCAAGCACGGTGCCGAGCGCGGCTGGCAGCGCCATCGCCGCTAGTGATGTCTGCACCATTCATCCAGCGTGGACTGGCTTTGTACGTGACTTTATCAGCAGCGATGGCAGAGTGATTGATGCCAGCGTGCCGGAGCAAATCACTACATCTGAAGGCCAAAGCTACGCGCTTTTTTTTGCACTAGTGAATCGCGATCAGGCGCGTTTCGACCAGCTTCTGCAATGGACAGAAAACAACCTCGCTGCTGGCGACTTGCGTACACATTTGCCAGCGTGGTCATGGGGCAAGGCCGATGATGGCCAATGGCGTGTGCTAGATCGCAACGCTGCCAGTGACTCCGATGTGTGGATTGCCTACAGCTTATTAGCCGCTGCTGAACTGTGGCCAAACACACGCTACCGCGAAGTCGGCCTAGCCTTGGCTAAACGCATTATTGAAGCTGAAACCGTGGTGTTGCCGCGCTATGGCCGAGTTTTGCTGCCTGGGCCGACTGGGTTTCATCCGACTGAAGATACATGGCGCTTAAACCCAAGCTACTGGCCGATCAGCGTGCTGCGCGGCTTGGCTGTGTGGACGGAAGATGCAGTTTGGCAGGAGCTAGTGCAAAGCAGCGAAAAGCTCTTGCGCGAGAGTGCACCGAAAGCCGTTTCGCCAGACTGGTTTGTGCTTAATATTGCTACCGGCAGCATTAACTGGCCCGACAAAGATGGCGATAGCGCCTACAACGCCATCCGCGTGTATCTGTGGCTGGGCATGATGCCGTTTGACGACCCTTTGAGCGCCAATTTACGCAGCCATTTTGCGCCATGGGCTACTCGCGCAATGAAGCAGGGCTTCATCTCAGATCGCGTACAGACTCAAAGCGCAAAAGTAATTTCGGACCATCACCCCATCGGTTTTGCACAAGCGGCTTTGCCCTATTTGCAGGCGCAAGCTGAGCTTAGCGACAAGGCCGGTTTAGCTGCCATAAGCGCGCGCGCCGAACAGCCTCGCAAAGGCTATTACACCGAAGTGTTGTCGCTCTTTAGCGTGCTATGGCGTGACCAACGTTTTCAATTTCAGCGAGATGGCCGCGTGCAGATCTCATCGGAGTGTTTGTGATGCGCCTACGATCTTTGGCACTTGCCATTGCGACTAGTTCTGCCAGTGTCTTGGCTCTGGCAGCCCCGATCGACACGCAATTGGCTTCGGTGCAGTTATGGCTGGATAAAAACCGTCCCGACTTAGCTGAGCTTGCGCTTGATAAAGCACTGCTCATTGCGCCGACAAATGCTCAGGCGTTATTGCTGCGCGTTCAGCTTGCTTACAGTGCTGACCAGCCTAACCAAGCTAATGCCGCGATTGCGACCTTAGTAAAAGCACATCCAAACTCTTCAGCGTTAGCTCAAGCTCAAGCCTATCGCCGCCTAAGCAGTGGCGATGGCCGCGACTTTGCCACAGCGGAAATTATGGCGCGCACAGGTCGCGGTGAAGCTGCCGTGGTCATGGCTAGGCGTGTCTTTCCGAAAGGCCCGCCAGGCGGCGACTTATCGCTGCGTTACTACCGTTTGCTAGCGAGCGTGCCCGCTTACTGGGCGACTGCCACCGATGGCTTAGCGCAGCTAGTTCGAGACAACCCTGGTCAGCAGCGCTATCGAGAAGCCTTAAATGACATGCTGTCTAGTCCAGAAGGTGAGCGCCGTGCCGAGGCGGCCGCCGAACTAAAGCGGCGCAATGATCCCTTTGTTATTGCGCGTGAGACGGCGCTGCGTGATTTGCAAAATGACCAAACAGGTAGAGCTGAGAAGGCGTTACTGGCCTTGCAGAAGCAGCGTGGAAATGACGCAGCTACTTTAGCCGGCCTTGGTCGCATTCGTATGCGGGAAGGCAGGCATGCCGAGGCGGTAGAACTTTTTTCACAAGCTCTGAAGGCTAATAACCCAGATCTTCGTAGTGAGCTGCAAAGCCTCAAACGCACAGCCACATTTTGGGCTAGCTTGGCGAGCGCGAGAAAGACGCGTGACACGATATCCCTCGATGAGGCTTTAAAGGCTACTTCGAAGGCTTTGGCATTGCAGCCGCATCAGGCCGATGCCTTAAATTTGCGTGCCCAGCTTTTGGCGGAGCAAGGTAATAAAGCTGGCGCTGAGGCTGCATGGAAAGAGGCGCTACGCTTCACGCCAGGCCATGAAGGCAGCTTAAGTAATTATCTGAGTTGGCTGGCACAAGAAGGACGTGTGGCTGAGGCCAGAGCGTTATTGGTTGAGGTGGGTGATAGGCCAGAGCTGCGTGAAACATTGGCGCGAGTGAAAGCAGGCCAGCTTCGTGATGAGGCAGATGCACTGGTTGAGAAAGGTGATTTTGCTGCAGCAGAAAAGCGCTTACGTTTAGCTCAGCATGAAGCCCCCAATGACCCGTGGCTTGCTTTTGATTTAGCGAAAGTATTGCAGCGTCAGCAGCGTGGAGATGAAGGTGATGCCGTCATGGCACCATTTGCGAACTTGAACGATGGCTCCAGTGCCTATGCTTATGCGCTGTTTGCTAGCTCACAAGATCGTTTTGATGACGCCGAAGCAGCGCTCGCTGCTGTACCGGAGTCTGAGCTCAACGAGTCCATCGTGCGTTATGCCGATGAGCTGCGCCTGCGTCGCCAGCTGCAAATATTGGCAGATGCGAAAAGCCTGAGTGAGCGTCAAGCAGCTTTTGTAAAGGCAGAGCGATTAAGCCAAGACGATCCAGATGCCAGCGCCCAAGTGGCCAAAATACTTATCCAGCGCCCTGGTGCAAAACTGCCTAACGGCGTGGAGTGGATGCGTGAGCGTCAAGCAAGCGCTGATCCGCAGGCTAGCAACATCGACTGGCAGTTTGCGCTCGCTGACGTGCTAATTGCCGGCAATGATCCGGCTGGAGCAACGGCCACACTTGCCCCTTACACAAAGTCGCGTCAACGCTTAACGAATGCACAAAATAGCCGACTCGGTGGCTTACAAGTCGACTCGTTTTTAGGTCGTGGCGAAATGGCCGAGGCCGCGGGCGATCATGCTCAAGCCTTCCAATGGTTTGCTCAAGCAAGCGAGTTTGAGGGCAAACCGGTGGGTAATCCCAATGCCTTAAGCGTAGAGGTTGAGTTTGCCAAAACCGCGACCGAGCGCGCACTCACACGCAACCAAAAACGCCTTGATGGCTATGTTCACACCGGGCTCATCTATCGTGAAAAATCCGGCACCGACGGTATCTCCACCACGCGAGTGACAGAAATTCCCACGGAAATTTACTGGCCTATTGGTTATCGCGGCCACTTCATTGGCCATATCGATCAGGTCAGCATTGATGCCGGTGCTTTGCCGACGAATTTGCGTGATCAAGCGCCGTTCGGCCAAGTCTTAGCTAAGTCCCCCACAGGCATCACGCCAGTTAGCCAATCGGCCGATGGCATAGCGCTTGGCGTCGGCTTTGAGACAGATAATTACCGCTTTGACTTAGGCACTACGCCGCTAGGCTTTGCCGTAACTTCATGGGTTGGCGGTCTGCGCTATAGCGATGCCGATGCCACGCATTATAAAAGTATGGAGCTGTTTCGCCGGCCTGTGCAAAGCAGCCTGCTGTCTTATGCCGGCACGCGCGATCCGGCGTCTGGACGTGTGTGGGGCGGGGTGGTGCGCACTGGTGCAAGCTTCCGCTTTAGCAATAGTGTCAATGGCCGCACGCGAGCAATTGGTGGTCGCGCAGCAGTCCTCACAGGCACATCGGTGGCGACCAACGAAGAGTTGCGCTTATCGGTGTCACAGAGTCATGACGTGATCGATCGTCGTGATACTCAAGTCAATGCCGGCTTAGGTTTGACCTACTGGCATTTCACTAAAGATCTGAGTGAGTTTAGCTTTGGTCATGGCGGCTATTACAGCCCGCAGCAATACCTTAGCTTAGATTTTCCTGTGCGTTGGACGGGGCGTTGGAAGGACTATGCTTATCTGCTCGAGCCAAGTGTTGGTTTGAGTTGGGCGACATCGAAAGACAGCCCCTACCACCCAACCGATGCGGCTTTGCAGGCTCTAGCGGTAGCTAATGCGAGTGCGAATCCCATTTTGACTAACCCGATTTATGCTGGCGGTGGCGGCGGTGTCAGCATGAGTTACAGCTTGCAAGGTGCATTGGAAAAGCGCGTGGCACCGAACTGGTTTATTGGCACAGGCTTTCGCATCGATCGTGCGGAGTTCTACTCGCCCAATGTGCTGCAGCTGTATTTGCGCTACGAAATAAAACCTAAGCGCGGCTTGGTTGAGTATCCGCCACGCTTGCTGAGAACTTACGCAGACTTCTAGATCCTAGAGCAAGGCAGTTCAGCTAGCGGCGCTTATTGGTAGCGATAGTTCGCCCAAGCGCCGCCCTGATAATGCAGATAATAATCATCGCTATAACGCACCACGGTCACTGCTTCATTACCAGACACATAAGGCGTGCTGGTGATGCTGGCGGCGAGTGTGGCTGCTGTCACACTATTATTGCGATATGGGTCTTGCGCGATGGCATCGCGCATTAAGCCTGCAAGGTCGATATAGCTGGTGGGCTGATCAAT
>NZ_CEYEMI010000008.1:0-34549 GCF_982810325.1 Paraperlucidibaca sp. | reverse complement strand
TGCTGGATTTCCTGCAGCATATTGCCGAAAACACCATCGTGATTAAGCAGCATGTGTTTGCGGAAGCCGGCTTGTTCAAACTGATTGAACAAATAGCAGTTGGCTGCCGCTGGCTCATATAAAGACTTGTGCGAGGTTTGGCCGCAGGCCGAGCGCAGCAGGCGAATTGCAGCAGGTCCACTGTATGAGGTGGCGGTATTGAAGCGCTTAAGCAAGATGTCCGTGCGCTGCAGAAGTGGTGCTTGAGCTTGCTCAGTCATCAGCAAGTCATCCCACGCTAATGAGCAAATCTGCACGATTAAAATATCAAACGCTGGTGTCGCCTCTGGGCGCGCAAAGCTTACTTGGCGTTTGGCTTGCTCTGCATAGAAGCGCGTTAGTGCGGCATCAATATCGGCGTCTTTGGGTTCGCCTGCGGCACCTGCAGGGGCGATACTTGCCTGCTCTGCTCTTGCAGCCACTAAGGCCGTATTTTGTGGTGTATGTACTATCGTTTGCTGGTTTTGCCACATGCTATAGAGCGGAATGGCTGGCCAAATAGCGAGCAAGACAAAGGTCGTTAAGCGAAGTTTGCGAGCAAATATATAGGCAAGAAAAAACAGGCCAAGGCCATAAAGCAAGACACTCGGGTTGATGAATCGCCCCAATAGCTCGGTGGCATAGCTAAGGCTAAACTGCTCAAGGTTTTGCTGCTGCGCTAACAGCCGAGAAAATGGCGGAAGGCGGGTGTCGTAATAGAGCAGGGCGATTGCGGCAGGGATGGCAACGAGTAATCGTGTGATGCGCCAGACTTTACGGCGCAATGGCAGTATGACTGCGAAAGCTAGTGCAAGATTAAGTAGGACATTGAAGTCAATATAGTCTGCGTAGAACAGGCCTAATTTTGCGATGAAATAGCCATTCCACAAACCCATGAATCGTCCTCAGCCTAGGCGGCGAAGCAAACGAGTAAGCCGTTGGCTGAGCTCGTTGGGCTGGAAGGGTTTGGCGAGAAAGTCGTCAGCGCCAGCTTCTACTACTCGGTCAATATCGGCCTGAGCTGTTTTACCTGTTAGTACAAGCACAGGGAGCTTTGCTGTGCTTGGGTTAGCACGCAGCGACTTAAGCACTTCAAAGCCGCTTAGGTAGGGCAGTAAAATATCTAAAATGACAATATCGGCAGAGCCGGTTTCAAGCATCTGTTTGCCAGCCTCGCCATCCGGCGCCCACACTAACTCATGACCTAAGCGCTCAACCATCAGGCGAACTAAGCCTGCAATGAGCTCATCATCTTCGATTAGTAATATAGTGCGACGGGACATGCTGAATCCTTGCTATGCGTATTCGACAGAGCGAATCATATCCAACAAGCTTAGCACTTGCACTAGTGCAAGATTCGGTGCGGGCAAGTTACAAAATGTACATTAATGGTTGCGTGCTAATGCCTCACGCGCTAAATCGGCTAACGCATCACGCCAAATAGATTCTTCGAGCGTGCTTAATGCAGCAATCGCAGCATCGGACTCGGCCTTGGCACGTGCCAGGCTGTAGTCGAGTGCGCCGCAATCTTGCACAAGTTGGATGATTTCTTGCAGATGCTCTAAGCCACCGCTGCGAATCGCCTCGCGAACCATATTGGCTTCAGCGGGAGCGGCAATTTTCATGGCCTGAATCAGCGGCAGAGTAGGTTTGCCTTCGGCGAGATCATCACCAACGTTTTTGCCCATGACTTTTGCCGAGCTAGTGTAGTCGAGCACGTCATCGATGATTTGGAAGGCGGCACCTAGGTGGCGGGCGTAAGTAGCCATAGCCTCACGATGTGCAGGGTTCGATAGTGCTGCGGCGCATTCGGCTGCAGCTTCAAACATCTTCGCGGTTTTGCCGTGAATGACTTCGAGGTAGCGCTCTTCGGTGGTGTCAGGATCGTGCTGATTTATTAGCTGTAGCACTTCGCCTTCGGCAATGACGCAGGTGCTATCGCTCATGATGTCGAAAACATCTTGGCTTTTCAGACTGGCGATCATTTGGAAGGCGCGCGCTACGAGATAGTCACCGACCAGCACAGCTGTTGAGTTGCCCCAATGCGCATTGACGGTAGCGCGGCCGCGACGCAGGCCAGACTCATCGACAACGTCATCGTGCAACAAGGTGGCGGTGTGCAGCATTTCAATAACGCCGGCCATTACTACATGGGCACTACCATCACGATAACCGCAGGCGCGCGCAGCAAGTAGCGTCACTAATGGCCGTAAGCGCTTGCCGCCGCTTTGCACAATATAGCGGCCCACTTCGCTGACCAAAGGCACGCGCGATTTCAGTTGCTCATGAATGCAGGCGTCGACGGAGGCAAAATCGTCGCGGACCAAATGTAAGATAGCGTTGAAATCCATGGTGCAATTTTATGTGGGCGCAATAAGGATGCGAATCCTACCAGTCGCGGCGCGGCGCGGCCATAAGCTAAGGATCTAAATTATTATCGCAGCGTTATAAGGGCAACGGTGGCTTGCACTTACGCAGGGTTTTCACTAAGATTGCGCGCCTTGCGAAATTCTCGAATGCGGGTGCTCATTCCCTAGAGCAAAACGGCGGCCTTAACCGGTTCGCGACCTGTTTCGATTGACTGGTGGGAGCCAAGCAAATGTACGCAGTTATTAAAAGCGGTGGTAAACAACACCGTGTGATTGAAGGCGAACGCCTGAAAGTAGAATTACTTAATGTTGAGCCAGGTCAGACCATTACGTTCGATGACGTTCTGATGGTTGTGGATGGCGACAGCATTCAAATCGGTACACCTATCGTTGCCGGTGCTAAAGTTACAGCAGAAGTGCTGGACCACGGTCGCCATGATAAGATCCGTATCGTTAAATTCCGTCGTCGTAAGCATTACCGTCGTCAAGCCGGTCATCGCCAGTACTACACCGAATTGAAAATTACAGGTATCAGCGTTTAATCGCTGATCTGCAGGAGATACAGACATGGCACATAAAAAAGCCGGTGGTTCCACTCGTAACGGTCGCGACTCAGAAGCCAAACGATTAGGCGTTAAAGTCTACGGCGGCCAACAAATCCAAGCAGGCGGCATTATCATCCGTCAGCGCGGCACACAGTTCTGGGCTGGCGAAAACGTCGGCATGGGCCGTGACCATACCTTGTTCGCGAAAGCGCACGGCGTGGTAAAGTTTGTTACTAAAGGCGAATTCAACCGCAAATACGTGGTTGTCGTAGCTAACGCCTAAGGGCGTACGCGTTGCAAGAGCCCCGCCTACGCGGGGCTTTTTTGTTTTCGGAGAGATGTCATGCGGTTCGTCGATGAGGCAGTGATCAAGATAGCGGCAGGTGATGGCGGCAACGGCTGCATGAGCTTCCGTCGTGAGAAGTTCATCCCCTTCGGCGGCCCCGATGGCGGTGATGGCGGCCACGGCGGCTCAGTTTGGGCCGAGGCCGATGTCGGCGTTAACACGCTGGTGGACTATCGTTACACGCGTTCATTTCGTGCCGAGCGCGGTGTAAATGGCCGTGGTGCTAACTGCACCGGCCGTAGCGGTAGCGACATCACGCTGAAAGTGCCGGTGGGCACCACGGTGCTTAACGAAGTTACCGGTGAGGTTTTCGGCGATTTAACCGAGGGCGGTCAGCGTGTTTTGCTGGCTCGTGGTGGTCAGGGCGGCTTAGGCAACATCAACTATAAAAGCTCAACCAACCGCTCACCTCGCAAAACCACCGATGGCGCTGTAGGCGAAATTCATGAGCTGCGTTTAGAGCTTAAAGTCTTAGCTGATGTCGGTTTGTTAGGTCTGCCTAATGCTGGCAAATCAACTTTCATTCGCGCCGTATCTGCAGCCAAGCCAAAAGTCGCTGACTATCCATTCACCACGTTGGTGCCCAACCTTGGTGTGGTCGATGTCGATCGCCATCGCTCCTTTGTTATGGCCGATATTCCTGGTCTTATCGAAGGTGCATCCGATGGTGCGGGCCTTGGCATTCGCTTTCTCAAGCATTTGGCGCGCACGCGCTTCTTGCTGCATATCGTGGACATCGCACCTTACGACGAAACCGATCCTGTGCATGGCGTGAATGTTATTGCCGCTGAGCTAGCTAAGTTTTCACCAACGCTGGCGTCACTGCCACGCTGGTTGATTTTGAATAAAATCGATTTGCTACCTTCAGCTGAAGAAGTCGATGAGCGTTGCAATGACATCGTTGCGCGCTTGAATTGGGATGGCCCCATCTTCCGCACATCAGGCCTAACTCGCGATGGTGCCATGGCGGTATGTTATCGCTTGATGGATGCAATCGAAGAGCAGCGTGCAGCAGAAGATGCTGACCCAGCATTGGCTGAAGCCGAGCAAGAGAAGCGTGAGCGTCTGGTACAGGAAGGCCGTGATCGTATTCGCGAGCTGGAAGTGCGCCGTTCGGCTGAGCGTCGTGCCATTCGCCTAGGCATTGATCCTAGCGAGCTCGATGGCGACGAAGATGATGATTGGGATGAAGACGCGGAAGATGCGCCCGAGATCATTTATCGACCTTGAGGCGATATCGACAAGGCCGCACAATGACGGCAGCATCACTGCCTATTACTAATGACCGCTGGTAAATCGTCCATGTCTCATGCCGACAGCACATCTATAAACGCTGGCTCTACAACCGTAAGTAGCCAGCGTCATCGCCTGCAGCGCGCCAAGCGCTGGGTAGTCAAAATTGGTTCAGCGTTACTGACCGATAATGGCCAAGGCCTAGACCAAGCGGCTATGGCTGCTTGGGTTGAGCAGATGGTGGCCCTAAAGGCCCAAGGCATTGAGCTGATTTTGGTGTCTTCAGGCGCGGTTGCGGAAGGTATGGTGCGCATGGGTTTGCGCGCTCGCCCCGATAGCGTGCCTGAGCTGCAAGCCTGTGCCGCCATCGGCCAAATGGGCTTGGTGCAAGCTTACGAGACGCATTTTCGTCAGCATCAAGTACGCACAGCGCAAGTTCTGCTGACTCACGACGATCTCTCCGATCGCAAACGCTATTTAAACGCCCGCAGCACATTGCGCACCTTAATGAACTGGGGCGTGATTGCGGTCATCAATGAAAATGACACGGTAGCCACCGACGAAATTCGTTTCGGCGATAACGACACTTTGGCAGCGCTGGTGGCTAACCTAGTCGAAGCCGATGCACTCATCATTTTGACCGATCAAGATGGCATGTTTGATCGCGACCCGCGCCATGACCCAACGGCAGTACTTTTGCCTGAAGTGCAGGCAACGGATGCGCGCTTGCTGAAAATGGCTGGCGGCGGTGGTGCACTAGGTCGTGGCGGCATGATCACCAAAGTGCGTGCGGCTCGCCTAGCGGCGCGTTCAGGTTGCGCCACGGTGATTGCCAGTGGTCGCGGTGAAAACATCCTACAGCGCCTCAAGCAGGGTGATGTCTTGGGTACTTTATTGCTGCCTGAGCAAGATCGCTTGGCTGCACGCAAGCAGTGGCTAGCAGGGCATCTACAAGTGGCGGGGCAAGTTCAGCTCGATGCCGGAGCGGTGGCAGCGTTACGCCAAGGCCATCGCAGCTTATTGCCAGTCGGTGTCACGGCAGTGAGCGGTAATTTTCAGCGCGGTGAGGTGATTGCCTGCGTGGATGAGTCGGGCGAGCAAATCGCCCTTGGCTTAGTGAATTATTGCGCTGATGAAGCACGCCGTATTGCCGGCCAAGCATCTGAGCGCATTGAGGCGATTTTGGGCTATGTCGATGCGCCAGAATTAATTCATCGCGACAATATGGTGCTGATCTAAACGGCCTTGTGCCGCGTTACATAGCGGCAACTGGAGTCGCAGTAAAACTTGACGCAGATCAAATCAAGCATTGAGCAATTACGCTCTAATGAATCCATCGAAAACAAGGTGGAGATACGATCATGTGGATGGACTTACTGGGTACTTGGAGTGGCTTTCTGTCGGTTGCAGTGATTTTGATCTGCGCTATTGGCATCCCCGGCGCTGTAGCGATCGCTTTGATGCGCCAAGTGAAAGGCCAGATTGAAATTGCTCATGAGCCTGCTGGAAAAGCGAAAGCTAGGCACTCCGCATGGCATGATCAACGCTACGCAAATTAATCAGTCGTTAGCTTGAGTGGCAGTCTGCCGCCACGCGCTCAGCGAGCTGTTCGGCATGAATGATGCGAATGCTCTTGCCGCTGACTTCAATTAAACCGTCATCTGCGAGCTGAGACAGCGCGCGGCTGACGGTTTCTAGCGCTAAGCCTAAATGGTTGGCAAGATCAGCCCGACCCATCGATAGCCGTAGTTCATTTGTTGCCAAATGCCGCTGCTGTTGGCGCGCCGATAAGCCTAGTAAAAAACTCACCACCCGCACCTCGGCGCTCGCCTGCGCCATCAAATGCATGCGCTGATAATCTTGGCGCAGCTCAGTACTCATGATCTGAAACAAATGCCCCTGCAACTCCGGCAGCTGCTGCGATAGCTGGCTAATGCCGTTCACTGGCAACTCACACAGCGTGGTTTTCTCTAGTGCCGTGGCGGTGCTGGCACAATGGCTTTGGCCCATATTATCGAGACCGATAACTTCCCCTGGCAAATAAAAGCCAGTGATTTGCTCTTCACCTGAAGGCAGCAAAACGCTGGTTTTAAGCGCGCCTGAACGTACGGCATAAAGCGCAGTCATTGAGTCGCCTAAGCGATATACCGTTTCATTTTTGGCAAAAGCGCTGGGCTGAGCGACTAATTGGCTGATGCGATTTAATGCGTGCTCGTCGAAGCTCGGTGGAAAACACAGCTTGTGTAAGCCGCAATCGAGGCAGCGGGTTGCGGCGGGGCGGAAGGCGGTCATGGCCAACTCAGAGTTAGTTAATCTTGAGTGTAATCGTAGACGTAAAAAAGCCGGCGTGATAGCCGGCTTTTTTTCACAGCAAAACGATGACTTAGGCCAGCGCTTTAACCTGTGCATTCAGACGGCTCTTATGACGAGCAGCCTTGTTTTTGTGGATGATGCCTTTGTCGGCCATACGGTCGATGACAGGCACGGCTGCTGTGTAGGCAGCTTGCGCAACGGCTTTGTCGCCGCTAGCAATGGCATTCACAACTTTCTTGATAAATGTACGCACCATGGAGCGCAGGCTCGCATTGTGCAGACGCTGCTTGTCGTTTTGACGTGCGCGTTTTTTGGCTTGTGCAGAGTTGGCCACCAGGCGGCTCCCATAAAATTCAGTCTATTAAAGTGTTCTGAAACGACTCCACACCGAGGTGTTTAAGAGTTCCAAAATCAGGCGCGCAATGATGCCGCCGAGATCGCACGAAGTCAACCCGCATTGCTAGCGAAGCAGGGCATGGCTGCGCTACTATCGCCTGCGATCTTGGAGCTCACATGTCAGCCACCCCCGTCATTCCGCCGAAAAAGCCCGCTGCTAGCGCCCCTAGCCTGTGGCGATCGACCTTTATTGTCAGTGCCATGACGCTATTGTCACGCATCGCGGGTTTAGTGCGCGACATGGTATTTATGAATTTGTTTGGCGCTAGCCGGCTCATGGACGCATTTTTAGTGGCGTTCAAGATCCCTAATTTCTTACGCCGCTTATTTGCCGAGGGTGCATTTTCGCAGGCCTTTGTGCCAGTGCTCACCGAAGTGCGCAGCCAGCGCGGCGATGACGCGGTGCGCGTGCTGATCAGTCATGTTGCGGGCTCACTGACGCTGGTCATCGGCGCAATCAGCGTGTTTGCCATTGTATTTTCTCCGGCCATTATCTTTCTGTTTGCGCCCGGCTTTCGCGGTGATGAGCTGAAGTTCGATCTCGCCGCCGACATGCTGCGCGTGACTTTCCCCTATTTACTGCTGATTTCGCTGACCGCTTTTGCTGGCGGCATTCTCAATACCTATGGCCGTTTTGGCGTATCGAGCTTCACGCCGGTGCTGCTCAACGTCACCATGATTGGCTGCGCGGTCTGGCTTGCGCCGTTGTTATCGACGCCGATTATGGCGTTGGCGTGGGGCGTATTAATTGCTGGCGTGGTGCAACTGGGCTTCCAATTTTGGCCGCTGCATCGCATTAATCTGATGCCGCGGTTTAAGCCGAATTTTAAAGACCCCGAGGTTAAACGCATTCTGACGCTGATGGTGCCGGCCATGTTCGGCGTTTCGGTCAGTCAAATAAACCTACTGCTCGATACTGTGCTGGCGTCATTTTTGGTCAGCGGTTCGGTGTCTTGGCTCTACACCGCTGAGCGTTTAACTGAGCTGCCATTGGGCTTAATTGGCATTGCCGTGGCCACGGTGATTTTGCCGACACTATCGACCAAGCATGCAGAAAAGTCCGATGTCGAATTTCGCGCCACCATCGATTGGGCCTTAAAAGTCATCGTTTTGGTTGGCCTGCCGGCATCATTGGCGATGGGCTTTTTGGCTCAGCCCTTGCTGGCGACCTTGTTTCATCACGGTGCATTCGACGCAGAAGACGTGGTGAAGTCGGCGATGGCATTGCAGGCGCTGTCGGGCGGCATCTTGGCGTTTATGCTGATTAAAGTTTTTGCGCCGGCGTTTTACGCGCGCCAAGACATGAAGACGCCCGTGCGCATCGGCATCATCGCGATGGTCGCGAATATGGTGTTTAACCTGATGCTGGTGTGGCATTTAGACCATGTTGGCCTGTCTTTGGCGAGCACCTTGGCGGCTTTCGTCAATGCTGGTTTGCTTTATCGTGGCCTGCATCGCTCTGGCATTTATCGTCTTGATGCGCGTTGGGTACCGCTGCTTCTGCGCTTTGCCATGGCCAATGCGGCGATGTTCGCAGTGCTGTGGTTCATCACGCCGAGTAACGATTGGTGGCTAGCGGGCCACGGTTGGGCGCGCGTGGGTTGGGTGCTACTGATCTGCGCTGCTGGTGCGGCGACTTATGGCGCAGCATTATTGGCGGTTGGCTTTAGACCACGCGAGCTGCGGCATCCCTGATGCGCTTTCGGTATACTCACGCGCTGAATCAGCTAAGGCTATAAGTTCGTCATGCATCTGATACGCGGCATACACAATTTGCGACCAAGCTTAGGGCCGCACGCGCTCACCATTGGTAATTTCGATGGCGTGCACGCTGGCCATCAAGCCATGCTCGCGCAGCTGCGTGAAGCCGCCGATAGGCTCGGTGTGCCTGCTATGGTGATGTGCTTTGAGCCGCAGCCGCAGGAGTTCTTCTCTGGTGAGCAAGCTCCTGGCCGATTAATGACGTGGCGCGATAAAGTCGAGACCTTGGCTGAGTATGGTGTCGATCGCGTATTGCTCGTGCGCTTCGATGAGCGCTTTCGCGCCTACACGGCGTCGGGCTTTATCGACGATTTGCTCGTGGCCAAGCTACAGACCAAATATATTTTAGCTGGCGATGATTTCCGCTTTGGTTGCGACCGCAGCGGCGACTACAGCCAATTGCAACGCGCGGGAGTCGAGCACGACTTTGCCGTCGATGAACTCGCTACTTTTGAGTCTGACGGCGATCGTGTCAGCAGTACACGCCTTCGCGCTGCCGTCGCTGCTGCCGACTTTGCCTTAGCGCGGGCACTTAGCGGGCGTGACTTTTTTGTCGCGGGCCATGTTGTTCATGGCGATAAAATCGGCCGTACATTAGGTCTACCCACCGCCAATATTTTGATGAAACGGCAAGTGCTGCCTTTGCGTGGTGTTTTTGCGGTCTGGGTCGATGGCATTGGCGACACGCCATTGCCGGCTGTGGCTAATGTTGGCACGCGACCAACGGTGCAGGGCATTCAAGCGCGTTGTGAAGTGCATTTATTGGATTATCGCGGCGATCTTTATGGTCGTCGCCTGCGTGTGCGTTTCGCGCATAAATTGCGTGATGAGCAGCGCTTTGCCTCATTAGAGGCGTTGAAATCGGCTATCGAGGCAGATGTTATTGCCGGCCACCACTATTTTTCTGCTGAAGGCGCTACTGCCCTAAAGCACGCTGGGAATTGATTGCAGGCTATGGACTATAAAACCACGCTGAACCTACCCGAAACTGATTTTGCCATGAAGGCCAGTCTTGCCACGCGCGAGCCAGCACGAGTGGCGGCGTGGCAGTCTGAGTCGCTTTACCAACGCATTCGCCAAGCGCGCGCGGGTGCGCCGAAATACATCCTGCATGATGGTCCGCCGTACGCCAACGGCGATATTCACATCGGTCATGCGGTGAATAAAATTCTTAAAGATATGATTGTGAAGGCGAAGGGCCTGAGCGGTTTTGACGCGCCCTATGTGCCTGGCTGGGACTGTCACGGCCTGCCCATCGAGCTCAATGTTGAGAAGAAATTTGGTAAGCCCGGCGTCAAGCTTAGTGCTGCTGAGTTTCGTGAAAAATGCCGTGAATATGCGGCCACGCAAGTTGCTCGCCAGTCGGTCGATTTTCAGCGCCTAGGTGTGCTTGGCGACTGGGATAAGCCTTACTTAACGATGAACTTTGGCCAAGAGGCCGACATTATTCGCGTGCTCGGCAAAATCGCTGGCAATGGCCATTTGCATAAAGGCATGAAGCCGGTGCATTGGTGTATGGATTGCGCCTCGGCTTTGGCTGAGGCCGAAGTTGAGTATCAAGATAAGACCTCGGCGGCGATTGATGTTGGTTTTGCCGCTGTCGATATGGCTGATTTTGCCAAGCGCACGGGACTGACTCTGGTCTCGGCGGAAGTGGTGATTTGGACCACAACGCCATGGACATTGCCCGCCAACCAAGCCGTGTCGCTGCACCCTGAACTGAGCTACGCCGTTGTGCGTGCGACAGTGGCGGGGCAAGTGCGACATTTGGTGCTGGCCGAGACGCTAGCGGCTGATGCCTGTGCGCGTTATGAAGCGACCGATGTTGAAGTGCTGGCGACGGTGAGCGGTCAGGTACTGGAAGGCTTGCAGCTGCAGCATCCGCTGTATGAGCGCGTGGTGCCGGTCATTGTTGGCGAGCATGTCACTGCCGACGCCGGTACGGGCGCTGTGCACACAGCGCCGGGTCATGGCCAAGATGACTTTGTCATTGGCAAGGTTTATGGCTTAACGGTGGATAATCCCGTCGATGGCAACGGCGTGTTTTTGCCGAATACGCCGCGCTTTGCTGGCCTGCACGTGAACAAGGCCAATGAGCCAATTTGCGATGCGCTGCGCGAGCCTCGCGCCGATGGTAGCTCGGCGTTATTGAGCTTTGTCAAAATCCAGCACAGCTATCCGCACTGCTGGCGTCATAAAACGCCGATTATTTTCCGCGCCACGCCGCAGTGGTTTATCAGCATGACGCAAAATAATCTGCGCGATGACGCCATGGCAACCATCAAGCAAGTCGAGTGGCTGCCAGAATGGGGTCAGGCGCGCATCGAAGGTATGGTTTCGGGCCGGCCCGATTGGTGTATTTCGCGCCAACGTACTTGGGGTGTGCCGATCACTTTATTCGTGCACAAAGAAACTGGCGAGCTGCACCCGCGCACAGCTGAGCTAATTGAGACAGTTGCGCTACGAGTTGAGGCTAAGGGCATTGAGGCGTGGTTTGCCTTGGAGTCCGCCGAGCTTTTGGGTGATGACGCCGTGCATTACGACAAAGTCACCGACACGCTCGATGTTTGGTTCGATTCCGGCGTGACTCACAGCTGCGTACTCAATCGCGTCGATGATTTGCGCTATCCCGCCGACCTGTATTTGGAAGGCTCGGACCAGCATCGCGGCTGGTTTCAGTCATCGCTGCTGACCGCCGTTGCCGCCAATGGCTCAGCGCCATTTAAGACGGTGCTTACTCATGGTTTTACCGTCGATGGCCAAGGCCGAAAAATGTCGAAATCGGTGGGCAATGTCGTCGCACCACAAAAAATCATGCAGACCTTAGGCGCCGATATTATTCGCCTCTGGGTGTCAGCGACGGATTATCGCGGCGAGATGACCGTGAGCGATGAAATCCTCTCGCGCATGTCCGATAGCTATCGCCGCATCCGAAATACGCTGCGCTTTTTGCTCTCCAACCTCAATGGTTTCGACCCTGTGCGTGATGCTGTCGCCGCCGATGACATGCTCGCGCTTGATCGTTGGGTAGTCGATGCCGCAGCGAGCTTACAGGATGACGTCATCGCGGCTTATGACGACTTTCAGTTCCACCAGAT
The DNA here is from genome assembly GCF_982810325.1 of Paraperlucidibaca sp. Classification (NCBI taxonomy): domain Bacteria; kingdom Pseudomonadati; phylum Pseudomonadota; class Gammaproteobacteria; order Moraxellales; family Moraxellaceae; genus Paraperlucidibaca; species Paraperlucidibaca sp. The sequence continues at coordinate 22,470 of NZ_CEYEMI010000008.1, read as the reverse complement.
CTATCACAAGCTGCACAACTTCTGCGTCAATGAGCTGGGGGGGTTCTACCTCGACATCATTAAAGATCGCCAATACACCACGCAAGAGCAGTCATTGGCGCGCCGCTCAACGCAAACTGCGCTCTGGCATATTGCCGAAGCCTTTGTGCGTTGGGCAGCACCAATTCTGAGCTTTACTGCCGAAGAAATTTGGGAAGCATTACCCAGTGAGCGCGAAGGCTCGGTATTTTTGAGCGAATGGTATACGGGCCTCGCACGTTTGCCCGGCACTGAGCCGATGCTGACGCAGGCTTATTGGCAGCAAGTTTTGGCAATGAAATCAGCGGTGAATAAACACATCGAAGCCGCACGTAATCGCAAAGAGATCGGCTCAGGTTTATCTGCCGATGTTGCCTTGTTCGCCAACGATGAGTTACTGCCGGTGCTCACTGCTTTGGGCGATGAGCTGCGTTTTGTGCTGATCACTTCTAGCGCCACGGTGCTGCCGTTGTCGGAAGATAGTGGTGAGGCCAGTGAGCTTGATGGCTTGCGAGTGTTGGTGACGCCGTCTGCTGGTATCAAGTGTGTGCGTTGCTGGCATTACCGCGATGATATTGGCACTGACGCTGCGCATCCGGAGATTTGTGCGCGCTGCGTTAGCAATGTCTGTGGTCAGGGCGAGGAGCGTGGCTATGCTTAAATCGGGGCTTAAAACTGGGCTTAATAAAATGCCTTCTGCAAACGCTGTCGGCATGCGCGCGATTCTCGACCGTCCACTGAATTGGCTCTGGCTGGCGGTGTTAATTTATGTCGCCGATTTCTACACCAAGGCTTGGGCGTCGACGAGCCTGCACTATGGCCAGTCCATCGAGCTACTGCCATTTTTGAATTGGACGCTGGCACATAACTCAGGTGCGGCCTTTAGCTTTCTGCATGATGCCGGTGGCTGGCAGCGCTGGTTTTTTGTCGGCATCGCGGTGGTGGTGAGCATTGCGCTTATCATCTGGATGGCGCGTCTGCCGCGCGGTTCGCGTTGGCTGCCATTGTCATTGGCACTGCTTTTGGGCGGCGCTATCGGCAATCTGCATGACCGCATCGTGCAAGGCTATGTCGTCGACTTTATACATTTCCATTGGGCCGGTATGAGCTTTCCCGCCTTCAATATTGCCGATTGTGGCATCACTGTGGGCGCTATTATGTTGATCATCGATAGCGTATTTTTAGAGTCGCGCCGCGAGCGTCTGGCAAAATCTGAAGCAACGTCTCAGGAGCCGAAAACATGAGCAAAATTGGCCCAGGTACGCGCGTCAGCATGCATTTCACGGTGTCATTAAGCTCGGGTGAAGTGCTCGACAGCACGCATGATCGTAGCGATCCGCCAACGTTTGAATTTGGCGATGGCAATTTGCTGCCCGGCTTCGAGAAGGCCATCGAAGGCATGCAAGCAGGCGAGCAAGGCCGCTTTAGTATTTCGGCTGAGGATGGTTTTGGTATCTGGCAGGAAGACAATGTGCAGCATTTTCCGCGTCATCAGTTCGGTGAGCAGCTGCTGGAGCCGGGCATGGTTATGCAGTTTGCCGATGCCAGCGGTGCCGAGTTGCCGGGCGTAATTAAAGCCTTGCCAGACAATGCCGTTGAAGTTGATTTCAACCACCCATTGGCGGGTCGTGAGCTGGTATTTGAAGTTGATGTGCTGCGCGTCACCGATGCCGATGCACGGCCAGTGACGCTGAATTAACACCCTTAGGAGCGCTGTCATGGACATAAAACTTGCTAATCCGCGTGGTTTTTGCGCCGGAGTTGATCGCGCTATTGAGATTGTTAATCGTGCTTTAGAAGTGTTTGGCCGACCAATTTATGTGCGTCATGAAGTCGTGCATAACAAATTTGTCGTCGATGACCTGCGCGATCGCGGTGCGGTCTTTGTCGATGAGCTTGAGCAAGTGCCTGATGATGCCATCGTGATTTTTTCCGCCCATGGCGTGTCGAAAAAAGTCCAACAAGAGGCTAGCTCGCGCGGCTTAAAAGTCTTTGACGCTACCTGTCCTTTGGTGACTAAAGTGCATATGGAAGTAGCGCGATATGCGCGTACCGGCACCGAGGCGATTTTGATCGGCCATGCTGGGCATCCTGAGGTCGAGGGCACCATGGGCCAGTACGACAAGCGTAATGGCGGCGATATTTATCTGGTCGAAGATGAGGCCGATGTCGCTAAGTTGCAGGTGAAAAATCCGGAAAACTTGGCTTTTGTCACACAAACCACGCTATCGGTGGATGACACTGCGCGCGTCATCGATGCCCTGCGCCAGCACTTTCCGCATATTCAAGGCCCACGCAAAGATGATATTTGCTATGCCACACAAAACCGCCAAGACGCGGTAAAAACTTTGGCCGAACAATGCCAAGTGGTATTGGTAGTGGGCTCGCCCAACTCCTCGAACTCAAACCGCCTGCGCGAGCTGGCTGAGCGTATCGGTGCGCGGGCTTATCTGGTTGATAACGCCGAGCAAATCGATAAGTCATGGCTCGATGGCGTTGCCGCCGTGGGTGTGACCGCTGGGGCCTCGGCGCCTGAAGTGCTGATTCGCCAAGTCATTGATCGCTTAGGTGAATGGGGCGGTGCAGTGCCGGTCGAGCTTGATGGTCGCCCAGAAAATGTCGTGTTCTCGATGCCAAAAGAACTGCGCATTCCCGTCAAAGCCGTGTGATTTTTTTCGCAGGCGCCCTAGTAAACGCTTAAATCTTTGCCACCCTTATGAGGTAGGTGCTGCGCAGCTTAAATAGCGTGCGGCATCGCCCACACAAGGCCTTTGCACGCCTATTGATTGGCTCGCAGAGAACGCATGGAGGTGGCTATGACGCATGCCCGTGCTCAGCGCTCACAAGTATTGCTCGTGTGGCAGCAGCGCGGCCTAGGCCTGCCCGAGACCCTGATCGCTTTCACACTAATGATGGTCGCGCTGACCGGGCTTTTGTCTGCGCATCAGCAGGCCAAGCTGCTTCAGCGCGATGCCAGCCAGCGCTTACAGGCAGTTATGGCGTTGCGTGAACTATCGCTACGTTGGCAGCTGAACTCACCTGCGGCAGCTAGTTATCGTGCTGGCATAGCTCAAGGTTTGAGTAACGCCGGCAATGACTTTCGCTGCACGCAAGACAGCTGTTCAATGTCTGCTCGCGCACAGGCCGATATTGCTTGGGTGGCTAGCGCGCTTAAGGACCTAACACGGGCGCAATGGCAAATTCAGCCTTGCCGAGAATGGCTAGCGGATTGCCTATGGCTGGGCTGGGGTAGTGCTGCCAGTAGTTGCAACGGCACGCGTATGCCTTTGCGCTTTGAGCGCTGCCTGCAATGGTTGCTGCCGCCATGAGCTGCTTAGCTCTAGGCTCCAGCGGAGTGGCTACTGCCGCACGCCTGAGGCCTTCTCAGCGCGGCATTGCTATTGCCGAATGGGCCATGGCCGCAGTGCTTGGCGCATTGGTTTTGGCAGCGGCCATGGCATGGCTGCAAAGCAGCGTGGTATTGGCGATGTCGCAGCGTGTGCCGGCGCAATTGCAGGAGTCGAGCTATTGGCTAACTCAGCGTCTCGATCAGCTCATCACAAATGCCGGCGCCGGCGGTGTGCATCCATTTGGCTTGGATGATCCAGCATTAGCGGCGTGGTGGCCAAAGGCTTTGCCGGGTACTGGGCGCGTCGCGAGCGACCAATTGCTTCTGCAACGACTTATCGAAAGTGACAAAAATGATTTCGACTGCGAAGGCCGGCGTACCGCGGTGGGCGCACGCCAAATTAGTCGGCTATTTCTGCGTAAAGAAAGTGTCTCGCCACTCTGGGCTTTAGCCTGTGATAGCGGCTATTGCGATGATTCTGGCTGCCATGCCTTGGGTGATGCCGGCATTGTCTTGATGTCTGGTGTGAATGCGATTTCGTGGCGGGCATTAGCTGCGACAGAAGGCGATAGTGCAGCGCGCTGGATCGATATCGAGAGTTGGCGAACGCAGCAACAAACATCAGCAATTGCCGGACTTCGCGTGGCTTTGTGGACAACTAGCGAAGACCAACTGTCACGAGCGCGGCGCTGGCAGGCACCTGAGAACTGGTTAGCGCCAACTATCGCGCCTGTTGCCGAGCGGCGAGTTCAGCACACGCTAGAGATGACGTGGGAGCTAAGCCATGCGCCCTAAACAGCAAGGCCAAGTGCTGTGGCTGATTGTCATCGTGCTAGGTAGCTTGGCGCAGCTAGCGATTATTACTATTCAGCAGGCAGCGGCGAGTGGTTTTTCGGTGCGGCGAATCGAAAGCTATTGGCAGCGAGAAATCTTGGTCGAGCACATTGCGGGCAAGCTTCAGAGTTTATCGCTGCAGCGATTATCAGCACCTGATCAGCAGGCGCTTTGGCATCCTTTGGGGCCGCTATTGCGCACCGCTTGCGCCAGTGAGCCACGTCAGTCATTGACGCAAACGCCTTGCTTGCCAACGACGACTGTGCGCTGGGCCTGGCAGCTTGAGCGCGATGAAGCATCGGTGCGCAGCTGGCCCGGCGTGCTGACTCAGAACTATCGCTTGCGCGTACAAGCAACGAGTCGGAATGGCCAGAGTAGTCGTTGGCTGTTTGATTACGAGCAAAGGAGCTTGCCATGAAAATAATCATTCGGCAGTCATCACAAGGAGCATTATTGTGCGAATGGCTTATCGCCATGGCACTGACAGGGATTATGCTAAGCGCGAGTTTTGCTTGGGCGGGTTCGTGGCAGCGCCAGCAGCAGGCAAGGCATTGGACAGCAAACTGGGTCATTGCCATGGAGCAACTACGCCAGCTTGCTCAGCAAGATCGCCAGAACTGGGTGGTTTGTGCCAGTGCCGATGGTTCGCGTTGCCAAGCGGTGTGGCAGGCAAAGTGGCTGGTATTTCGCGATGATAATGCCGATGGCATACGTCAGCGTAGCGAGCACGTGCAAAGCCTATCGCCAGATATTCCGAAGGCATGGCGTATGATCTGGCGTAGTTTTCGTAATCAAGATTGGCTGACCTGGAGTGCTCAGGGCGATGCTGTGCTGTCGAATGGTACGCTGACGGTATGCCCGCCAGTGATTGATGAGGCGGCACTACGACAAGTCATTGTCAGTAAGTCGGGGCGTATGCGTATACGCCGGCCCAGCCAAGATTCGCCAGCCGTACTGCAAGCTGCCCGTGATGTTTGTGGTTGGCTAAGCTGAGGCGGTTTTACTTAGATTTTATTGGGGTTCTTATGCGAGTAGTGATTGTCGGCGCAGGTATCAATGGCCTGTTAACGGCACGCGAGTTAGCCAAGGCCGGCGTTGAAGTCATGCTTTGCGATCAAGGTGAGCTTGCGCAGCAGGCATCTTGGGCTGGCGGCGGCATCGTTTCGCCGCTATATCCGTGGCGCTATTCACCTGCCGTTACGGCGCTCTCACAATGGGCGCAAGCTGCGTATCCGCTCCTGCGTGATGAGCTGATGGCTGATGTCAGCATCGATATTGAGTTGCTGACATCGGGCTTATTATTTGTGAATACCGACGATGCTCGAGATGCGCGTGTTTGGGCGCAGGCGAATGCGACAACCTGCGAAGTACTTGATGCCGACTCTTTGCGTGAGCGTTGGCCAGGCTTGGCGCATGACGCGGAGCAGGGCGTATTTTTCCCTGATATTGCCCAAGTGAGAAACCCGCGATTACTGAAAGCATTGATAGCCGATCTACAGCGCTACCCACAGGTGCAGTTACGCTCGAAAACAGCCATTAGCTCAGTTAGTGGTGCTCAAGCTAGTCACTCGGCATCAGTCATGTTTACATCTGGCGAGCTAGTCGAGGCCGATGCTGTGATTGTTTGCGCCGGCGCTTGGAGCGCAAAATTACTGCCGCGAGCAGCCGTGCCAGTGCGCCCGGTGCGCGGCCAAATGCTGCAGTACGAAACCGCTCCAGGCACCATTACAAGCATGATTTTGCGCGATGGCCATTACCTAATTCCGCGTGCAGATGGCTTGGTGCTATGCGGCTCGACCTTGGAAGAAGCGGGGTTTGATAATCGCACCACGGCAGAGGCACGCGAGTTGCTTGAAAAAGCGGCGGCTTCGCTATGGCCGGGCCTGACCGAGCAGCCGCCGGTGCGGCATTGGGCTGGCCTCAGGCCAGGCTCGCCCAATGGCATCCCGTTTATTGGTGCCGTGCCCGAGCAAGCTGGAGTCTGGGTTAATGCCGGTCAGTACCGCAACGGCTTGGTGCTAGCGCCGGCATCTGCGGCGCTAATTAGCGACTTAGTGCTAGGACGCACGCCACGCTTAGCTGCCGCGCCTTACGCCCCAATGACTTAATGGTCTTTAGCGTTGTTTTCTAGCCATGCATCGCGATGTGCTTCGGAGCAAAAATAGTGGCCACTTGAGCGTGTGCTTTCACCCTCGGGCAGATGTATTTGGCACTGAGCGCAGCGCTGCATAGGCAGGCTTTGCTGTTGCCGATCTGAGCCTGAGTTAGATTGCTCAGAAGAGCCGTCAGCGGGTTTGTCCAACGCCAAAAAGCGCCGAATATAGCGATAAGCTAACCAGCCTAGAGCCAATAAAATTATGAGACGAATAATGCCCAACATGCGAGTTTCCTTCTGCCAATGCGCGTACTCGACTATCCTAGGCAACTTCGTGCCAACTGCCTACTGAAATTGCCATGTCTCTACAATCGCCACACACACCTATTCGCTTCGCTCTAGCCCAGCTCGACTTTTTGGTCGGCGATATTCCGGGCAATACCGCTTTGATGATGGCGCAAGCTGTACATGCTCGCGATGAGCTCAAAGCCGATGCCATTATTTTTCCGGAGCTCAGCCTTACCGGTTATCCACCAGAGGATTTATTGCTGCGGCCTAGCCTTGAGCGCCGCGTACAGGCAGCTGTTGAGCAGCTGAAGACGATACAGGGCATTACGCTAGTGTTTGGCTTACCTGAGCAGCGCGAAAACGGTCTGCATAATGCCGCTTGGGTCATACGCGATGGCCAGTGCCTAGCGCGTTACGCTAAACATCAGCTGCCTAATCACGAAGTCTTCGATGAGCTGCGCTACTTCGTCGCTGGCACTGGAGCCACAGTATTTGAGCTTCATGGTCTGCGTATTGGCTTGACGATTTGTGAGGATATTTGGCATTCCGGTCCCGCTCGCGCTGCCAAGGAAGCTGGTGCTGAATTGCTGATTAATATCAACGCTTCGCCATTTCATGTCGGCAAAGCGGCTGAGCGCTTGGGTGTTGTTGGTGAGCGCGCGTGCGAGCTAGATCTGCCGATACTTTATTGCAATGTGGTTGGTGGCCAAGATGAACTAGTCTTCGATGGCGGCTCGTTTGCGCTACAGGCATCGGGCGAAGTGGCCATGCAAGCACCGCTGTTTAGCGCCGGCTTACATGTGGTGGATGTTGATGTGGCAACACGTCATATCAGCTCGAGTACACAAGCTAGGCTGCCTGATCGCCACGAATCGATTTACCAAGCGCTGGTTTTGGCATTACGTGATTACGTCACTAAAAGTGGCTTCAAAGGTGTACTACTCGGCCTCTCGGGCGGTATTGATTCTGCGCTGACTCTGGCCATTGCGTGTGACGCACTAGGCGCCTCGCGTGTGCGTGCGGTGATGATGCCGTATCACTACACCGCCGACATCAGCCGCAATGACGCCGCCGAGCAAGCCACGCGCTTAGGTGTGCATTACAGCAGCTTGCCCATCGTCGCTATGGTTGAGGCCTTTACCAACACGCTAAGCGAAACCTTTGCCGGCCTTGGTGCCGATAAAACCGAGGAAAATTTACAAGCACGTTCGCGCGGCGTATTGCTCATGGCGATCTCTAATAAGCTTGGCTATCTGGTTTTGCCAACGGGTAATAAGTCTGAAATGTCAGTGGGTTATGCCACGCTTTATGGCGATATGGCTGGCGGCTTTGCGGTCTTAAAAGATGTGCCAAAAGTCGAGGTTTTCGAGCTATGTCGTTGGCGTAATGCGCAGGCGCGCGCCGCTGGCGAGGCCGATATTGTGCCGCAGCGCGTTATTGATCGACCGCCGTCAGCCGAGCTTGCGCCCGATCAAAAAGATGAAGATTCGCTGCCGCCATATCCTGTGCTTGATGAGATTTTGCGCCGCTATATTGAGTGTGATGAAAGTGCGCACGACATCATCGCGGCCGGCTTTGATGCTGAGCAAGTTAATCATGTGCTGCGCCTAGTCGACATCAGTGAGCACAAACGGCGGCAGTCAGCTGTTGGCCCGCGCATTAGTCGTCGTGGCTTTGGCAAAGATCGGCGCTATCCCATCGTTAATGGTTGGAAAATCGGCGACTAAAATTTGCCCTCGCCCTAGCGAAGTGCTCAGGGCGTGACTACCTTTAAAGGCATAGGCTCTCTCGCAAGGAGGCGGGCGCCATGCGTAAAGGTTTACTGACCTGCTGTTTGCTGATGCTCTCCGGTGCACTTGGCGCTAATGCGCTCTCGCGATTTTTCCCCGCCACGCCAGCGCCTGTGCCGGCGTTGTGGTGGGCAATAGATACCTCGGCGCCGTTGCCGATATCGTCACTACAGCAATGGTTTATCGAGTCTAGCCCTGGGCAGTCGGCGGCTAGCTTGCGGCCATTACCCAGTGACGGGGTAGGCATTGGTCTACTCGCTGGCATGCCGGATGCGCAGGGCGATGTAGCAGTGCGGGAGCTGATGCCGCCGTGGCCGTTAAACCTTTCTCGAGTATGGCCAGCGGAGCCCAGGCATCGCCAAGTTAAGCTGCTATCTGCGAGCATGGAGTCGGGACTGGTGCTGCCTCTACCTGCCGAGGCGATTTCCAATGTTCATGCCGAGCTTGTGCTCGCGCGTTCGGGGCCTCCGCAAGGGCCATACGAGCTCGATGTCAGCTTCACTGGCTCGCCTACACAGTCTGTGACCGCAATAGACAGTGGCTCATCGATTATCGTGGCTTTAGATTCTGTACTTAACCCATGGCCATTCGCCGATGCAGCGCAAGCCATCCTTGAGTTGGTGCCACGCGCCGATTCGCCATGGGTAGTTTCTGCTTCGACGCCGGTCATTTGGCGCTTAAGTTGGCAAAGCCCATCGGCGATGCTAAGCGGTCGAGCGCAGTGGCGGCGCGTATTAAATAGCTTGCTGATGCACACGGGAGATCGCACTGACTCGGTGCCTGATCTAGCCGCGAAACTATTAGCCCAAGTGCAGGGCGAGGCAGTGCCAAAAGAAACGACAGTGAACTATCGGCCCGCACGATTATCTGATGCTTGCGGTGGCAATGAAGGCCTATTGCTCACAGCTAACGAGTTGCAAGACGATATTTCAGCGCAGTTAACGCGATGGTTAGATCTGGCGCTGCAAGGGCCATTGCAGCCATACCGACTAGTGCCGCGCAGCCATCTTGGTAGTTTTAATGGTGTCGATGTGCATTTTGCTAGCCCTACGCTGGGGCGTGCGTTATGGCCGGGGGATCACGGCTTTCGAGCCTGTTTATCGCTCATGGACTGCGCTGATGTCAGTACACTTTCACCAAGCTTGCAGGCGAAAATTGGTACCGAATCATCACAAGGATTGCTGCTGAGTGACACCGTTTTAGGCTCACAAGGGCAGCTCACGGCAATAGACCCTTCTGCAAATACCGCTAAAGCAGTGGCGCTAGGCGACTCATTACTGATTGATACAGGGCTCGACCCAACAAGTGCGACAGGTCGAGCGCAAACCTTGCTGTGGTTGAGTGTCGACGGCACATTTTATTTGCGCGATGGCGACTCAGGCGACTTATTGTGGCGCTGGCAGCCGACAGTTTGGCAGGCGCACCGAGCGCAATTATTGGCGCAGCCGGCAGCTCTACGCCCAGAGCAGCTTAGCTCATATGCACTGCAACTCTGGGAGGGTGGTCTGGGCGAAAGAATTGTTTTTGCCTTGCTAGCGGGAAGGCTGCTTGCACTGGATTTAAGTCAGCCGCAGCAACCTAGATTATTGCCACTATCAGCTACATCGGTCGATAGCTTTAGCATCTTGCCGAAGTCGTTAACAAGCACAGCGCCTGAACTTTTATTGGGGGTTAGGGCTGTGATGCCTGATGCCAGCCATCTCTTAAGAGTAAATGGCTTAACCGGCGAAATACTTTGGCGAGCAGAGACTGAGAGTGAATCGCCGCAATGGCCGGTACCGTGGACATTTATTAGCTGGCAGCAAAGTATTCGAGGCTACGGTGTTGATGACCTAGGGCGCATTTGGCGACTGCAAACTAACGCTCACGACAAGAGTTTTACTCGCCCCACAATCATTGCTCGGCCTAGCGCTAATCTAGCCGAGGTCGAAATTCTTGCCGCGCCAAGCCTCTCTATTCAACCCGATGCTAATGGCCGACGCCGAGTGGCATTAAGCTTGGCTACTCGCGCTAGCGAAATCGATGGCGTGCTGCTTTCAGCCTGGCTCGATGACGAACGCATCGCACCATTAGTGATAAGTAGCCTGCCAAAATGGACAACACCTACCGCGCCGCCAACACACAACATCGGTTGGCAGCGTCAATTCTCATCCGAGCAAAGTTTAGGGCTGAGTCCGAAGTGGTTAGATGCTCGGGTAGTGCTAACACTAGAGACAGCTTTGCCGCCGAAAGCACTTTGCCTTGCCGCCGATATTCAAACCAGGCTCTATGATTTGCCATGGCGCAAAGGCCGCAGCACAGAGTTGGCGAAGGAAATAGATTTAGGCACATCGCCAGTCCAGCTTGCCGCACCTATTATTAGCGAGGAGGGCAAGCTGCATTGGCTAGGTCAATCCAAACCCGAGGTTGAGCTTGGATTAACCGCGTATCGTCGGCGCTTGAGGAAAGCTCCGACGTTGGATTAACCGGCTTTTTTGCTGGGCTCGATGGTTTTCAGTAGATCTTGCGCTTGAGCAGCAAGATCTTTCATGTTCAAGGCGTTGTAGTTATTTACCAGAATGCTCAGTGCTTTCGGCACAGCCTGGCTTTCGGGATAGTTTTCGACGATCCAACGTGCACGATTGATGGCAGCAACGAAAGCGCCGCGCATTTCGTAATAGCGGGCTACATGCAGTTCTGCTTCAGCAAATTGGTTGCGCAGATAAATCAGGCGTTGGTGGGCATCGGCATTGTATTGGCTGTTTGGAAAGCGTGTGATGAGCTGGCGGAAATCATCAAAAGCGACTTTCGCTTGACCCATGTCACGATGCGCCATATTTATCGGTAGGCGCTTCAGAATGGCATCTTGGTCAATGGCAAAGTTAGACAGGCCACGCATATAAAATACGTAATCTAAGTTTGCAGACTCAGGATGCAGGCGCATATAGCGGTCAATAGCGGCAATTGCGCTAGCGTAGTCGCCTTGCATATAGCGACCATAAACTAGCTCGAGCTGAGCCTGTTCGGTGTAATTACCAACGGGATATTGCGACTCTAGCGCTTCATAGCCAGCAGTGGCGACGCTGTAGTTGCCGGCTTTGAGGGCATCATGAGCTTCGCTGTAATAGCTGGCTTCAGTTTTAACCGTAGGCTTTTGCGAGGCACAGGCCGCGAGTAAAAGCACTGCGGCGGTGAGAAATAAACGTGACATCTTTTTCATGAATTCATCCAAGATGAGCACCAAGGGTGGTGCGCGGGTACAATGCCCCTATTAAACACTAGCTCGACGAGCCCGCCAAACCATGTCGCAAGCAATTTCACTAAATGCTGTTGTTCCACCAGAGCTTGCCGGTTGCCGTATTGACCAAGCCGCTGCCTCCCTTTTCGCCGAATACTCGCGCGAACGCCTGAAACAGTGGATCCATAACGGCATGCTGACCTGCAATGGCGAGCAGCGCAAACCCAAAGAGAAAGTTTTGGGCGGCGAGCAGTTGGTTATTGAGGCGCTACTGGAAGAAGAGACCCAGGCTAAGCCCGAAGATATTGCGCTCGATATTATCTATGAAGACAGCTATCTGATGGTGATCAACAAGCCTGCGGGCTTGGTTGTGCATCCCGGAGCAGGCAATCACACCGGCACTTTGATGAATGCGCTCCTGCATCATCAAGCCGATTTAGTGAACCTGCCGCGCGCTGGCATTGTGCATCGCCTCGACCGTGACACCACGGGCCTGATGGTTGTCGCCAAAACTTTGCCGGCCCATACGCATTTGGTGGCTCAGCTCGCCAGCAAGCTGGTGTATCGCGAGTACGAAGCGGTGGCATACGGCCAAATGACCGCAGGCGGCACTGTTGATGCGCCTATCGATCGCCATCCGCATGATCGTGTGCGCATGGCAGTTGTTGCTGGCGGGCGTAATGCCGTAACGCAATACCGCATTTTGCAGCGTTACCCCAATCACACGCACTTGCGCATTCAGTTAGAAACTGGCCGAACTCACCAAATTCGCGTGCATATGGCACATGTCGGCAATGCTTTAGTCGGCGATCAGGTGTATTCCCGACTGCGCTTTCCCAAAGGCGCATCGCCAGAACTGCAAGACACGATGCGCGAATTTGGTCGGCAGGCCTTGCATGCACGCCGGTTAGGTTTGGTGCATCCGGCAACTGAAGAGCAATGCCTGTGGGAGTCGCCATTGCCGGAAGATTTCGAGGCACTGCTGTTGGCGCTTAAAACTGATGCAGCGCGCGAGTAAGCAAGTGAGCGATCTAAGAGAGGCTGTTGGAAGCCCAAAAACATTAGATCAGTCACAGCTTATTCGTGCCGATTGGCCAGCTCCGGCGCACGTGCAAGCATGGGTAACTACGCGAGCCGGCGGCGTTAGTACGGCACCATTCGACAGCTTAAACCTAGGCCATCATGTCAATGACGACGCGCAAGCCGTAGCCGAGAATCGCCAGCACCTGACGGGCTTTTGCCACGCTCGCGGTAGTCGTGGTGAGCTCATCTGGCTAAATCAAATCCACGGCATCGATGTGCTTGAGCCCAGATCATCAGTATTAGATGAGCAATCTGCCTGCACGCCCATCGATGCCGATGCCAGCTCAACAGCTGATGCAGGCCTCGCCTTAGTGGTGATGACCGCCGACTGCCTGCCGGTGTTTTTCACCGATATCGAAGGTGAGCGCGTTGCCGTGGCTCATGCCGGTTGGCGCGGCCTCTGCAATGGCATTTTAGAAGCCACCGCTGCGACTTTTTCGCCTCAACAAACCTTGATGGCATGGTTAGGCCCAGCCATCGGGCCAAATAGCTTTGAGGTTGGTGAATCAGTGCGCGAGGCGTTTATCGCATTGGCAATAGATGATGAGCTAGAGGCCACAAAGGCAGCGTTTTCGGCTAATAAGCCAGGCCATTACCTCGCCGATCTTTACCAGCTCGCACGCATACGCCTGCTGCGCACCGGTGTCTCAGCGGTGTATGGTGGCGGCTTGGATACTTTCAGCGAATCATCGCGCTTCTTCTCCTATCGCCGCGAAGCAGCAACAGGGCGAATGGCCAGTGTGATCTGGCGAAACCGGCCTAACTAGGCGGCGCTTAAAACTAGTACATATTTAAAGGAGTTGGCATGACGCCAATGGTTGTTATTTATCACAGTGGTTTTGGTCACACCGAGCAGGTCGCACTGTGCGTCGTTAATGGCGCCAATCGTGTCGCTGGCGTACAAGCGCAAGCCATGTCGGTGGTTGATGTTGACTGGGAAGTTTTAGCCGCTGCCGAGGCCATTGTTTTTGGCGCACCAGTTTATATGGGCAGTGTTTCTGCCACGTTTAAACAGTTTATGGATGACAGTTCACGTACGTGGTTTGCGCAAGGCTGGCAGGATAAAGTCGCTGCGGGCTTTGTTAACTCCGGCGCCTTAAGTGGCGACAAACAAGTTGCGCTGCAGCAGTTACAAACCTTTGCTGGCCAGCACGGCATGCTTTGGGTCAACTTTGCCTTGCAGCCAAGTGGCACTGGCCCAACCGATTTAAATCGCCTCGGGTCTTATTCGGGCTTAATGACACAGGCCGATAACGAAGCGCCAGAACATACGCCGCCGCAGGGCGATCGCGACACTGCAGAAGCTTTTGGTCAGCACATCGCCGAGCGTACAGTACGCTGGCAGCGTGGCGCTAAATAGCGCAAGCATCAACCCTAGCCCTTGAAATTCATCGATAGACCCCACAAATCATAGACATCAGCGCATTTCGCGCGTGGACATGAGGGTCAATCGATGCGCTTAGATCGCCTAACCGCCACATTACAAACTGCATTATCCAATGCCCAGTCAGCAGCTGTTGGTCGCGACCATAACAGCCTCGATCCCGTGCATTTACTGGATGCTTTATTAACGCCCGCCGACAGCGCCATTGCACCGATGATTTCGCAAGCTGGCGGTCAGCTGCCGCGCCTGCGCGTAGCTCTTAGCAAAGCGCTCGACGATCTGCCGCGCATCGCCAAATCCAGTGGCGAAATGGCACCGAATCCAGACCTAATACGTGTGCTCAATCTTGCCGATAAACTCGCGCAAGAAAAACACGACAGTTTCATCGCCAGCGAGTGGGTGCTGCTCGCCTGCATAGACGCCAATACCACGGCGGGTAAATTACTCACGCAATCGGGCCTTACTCGCGATTCATTGAGCAAAGTCATCGATGGCTTGCGCGGCGGCGAAAACGTCAACAGCGCTGGTTCCGAAGAGCAGCGCCAAGCCTTAGAAAAATACACCATCGATCTCACCGAGCGCGCTCGAGCTGGCAAGCTCGACCCAGTCATCGGCCGCGATGAAGAAATTCGCCGCACGCTACAAGTGCTTTCGCGGCGTACCAAAAATAATCCCGTACTCATTGGTGAGCCTGGCGTCGGTAAGACCGCCATCGTAGAAGGTCTAGCGCAGCGCATCGTCAATGGCGAAGTGCCCGATAGCCTGAAATCCAAAAGCGTTTTATCGCTAGATATGGGCGCGCTCATTGCTGGTGCTAAATTTCGTGGCGAGTTCGAAGAGCGCCTGAAGTCAGTACTCACCGCCCTGGCCAAACGCGAAGGCCAAGTCATTTTGTTTATTGACGAAATCCACACCATGGTCGGCGCTGGTAAAGCCGAAGGCGCGATGGATGCCGGCAATATGCTCAAGCCCGCACTGGCTCGCGGTGAATTGCATTGCGTTGGTGCGACCACGCTCGATGAGTATCGCCAATACATTGAAAAAGATGCCGCACTTGAACGCCGCTTCCAAAAAATTCAAGTCGATGAGCCCAGTGTGGAAGACACCGTGGCCATTCTTCGCGGCTTGAAAGAGCGCTACGAATTGCACCATGGCGTCGATATTACCGATCCAGCGATTATTGCAGCCGCACGCTTGTCGCATCGCTACATCAGTGATCGCAAGCTGCCCGACAAAGCCATTGACTTGATCGATGAGGCGGCGTCGCGCATACGCTTGGAAATGGATTCACGCCCGGAGTCCATGGATCGTTTAGATCGCCGCCTCATCCAGCTGAAAATGGAGCGTGAGGCGCTGAAAAACGAAGACGATGCCGCCTCACAGCAGCGCTTGGTGAAGTTGGAGGAAGACATTCTCAAGCTCGAGCGTGAATACGCCGATCTCGATGAGATCTGGCGCAGTGAGAAATCCTCGGTGGCCGGCGCACAGCAAGTCAAAGAGCTGCTAGAGAAGGCGCGCCTGGATTTCGATGCCGCTAAACGCCAAGGCGATTTAGAGACAATGTCAAAATTGCAGTACGGCAGCATCCCTGAATTAGAAAAGCGTTTGGCTGAGGCGCAAAATGGCGAGCGCCCAGAGGCAACATTGCTGCGTAGCAAAGTCACTGAAGCTGAAATCGCTGAAGTAGTTGCCCGCACGACCGGCATTCCCGTGGCGCGCATGCTCGAAGGCGAACGCGACAAACTATTAAGAATGGAAGCAGTGCTCACCGAGCGCGTCGTTGGTCAAGACGAGGCCGTGAAAGCCGTGGCCAATGCCGTGCGTCGTTCGCGCGCTGGCCTTACCGATCCTGATCGTCCCAGCGGTTCTTTCCTATTTTTAGGCCCTACCGGCGTTGGTAAGACTGAGCTGTGCAAAGCACTGGCGAATTTCCTTTTCGACAGTGATGACGCCATGGTGCGTATCGATATGTCGGAGTTTATGGAAAAACACTCGGTGTCACGCTTGGTTGGCGCACCTCCAGGCTATGTTGGCTATGAGTCTGGCGGCACATTGACCGAAGCTGTGCGTCGAAAACCCTACTCCGTCGTTTTGCTCGATGAAGTCGAAAAAGCACACCCTGATGTGTTCAATATCTTGCTGCAAGTGCTCGAAGACGGTCGTCTCACCGATGGCCAAGGCCGTACTGTCGACTTCCGCAATACCTTGATCATCATGACCTCGAACTTGGGCGCAGACTTGATTCAAAGCCTGACGCAAGCCGGGCAGGGCGATCAAGTACGAGCAGCGGTCATGGAGGCTGTGCATCGTCATTTCAGGCCGGAGTTCGTCAACCGTATTGATGAGACTGTGGTCTTTGCTCCATTGGGCGAGGCACAAATCCGTGTCATCGCCGATATTCAGCTGGATCGTCTACGCCAGCGCTTAGCTGATCGCGAGCTCAAGCTGGAGCTGAGTGATGCTGCCATGGCGCATTTGGCTGCTGTCGGCTTTGATCCTTTGTATGGCGCGCGACCATTGAAACGCGCCATCCAGGCCGAGCTAGAAAACCCACTGGCCGACCACTTGCTGCGTGGCGACTTTGTTGCTGGTGATACGATTTTTGTAGAGTTAGAGCACGGTGAGTTGGTGTGTCAGCGCCCAAGGCTGCATTAAGCGCAGCTAAAGGCTTGACATATAAGCGCTGTGCATAAAAAATACTCAGCTTCATGGAGGGCGCTGACACGCTGACCACCCTCAGCAAATCGGCGCCAGAGCAGCGATTGCTCTGATTCGAGACGCGTACCTCGCCGTCTTATACTGCCTGCTCTGCAACACGCTGTGCGCACCCGCAGCCAGCACGTTGCCACCTCGACCCCGAGGTCAAGAGCATCTGCATCAGCCCCCATGAGTACAGCGCCTGTGGTAAGATTCGGCCCCTTAAAGGCGGCCGCGCGCAGGCATAGCCATTCCTAAAAATAGGGTGAATTGTGGAACAGTTATCAGGCGGTGAAATGCTCATCCGCGCGCTTGCAGATGAAGGCGTGGAGTTTCTATTTGGTTATCCCGGCGGGGCGGTGTTGCATATTTACGATGCCATCTTCCAGCAGGATAAAGTCAAACATATTTTAGTGCGTCATGAACAAGCTGCCGGCCATGCTGCCGATGGCTATGCGCGTGCCACTGGCAAAGTCGGCACCGTATTGGTGACTTCCGGCCCCGGCGCGACCAATACGGTCACCGCGATTGCCACGGCTTATATGGACTCGATCCCCTTGGTGGTGATCTCGGGCCAGGTGCCATCGAACTTGATTGGCGAAGATGCCTTCCAAGAAACCGATATGGTTGGCGTCAGCCGTCCTATCGTGAAGCATAGCTTCCAAATTCGGCACGCCAGCGAAATTCCGGCTGTGGTGAAAAAGGCGTTCTATATTGCTGCCTCTGGTCGTCCCGGCCCCGTCGTTATCGACGTGCCGAAAGACTGCACTAACCCGAATGAGAAGTTCCCTTACGAATATCCCGCCAAGGTCAAGCTGCGTTCATACACGCCGCCAGGCCGTGGCCATGCCGGTCAAATCAAAAAAGCTGTGGATGAGTTGCTGGCCGCAAAGCGCCCAGTGATTTACGCCGGCGGCGGTGTCGTGCAAGGCAATGCCTCCGGGTTGCTCACTGAACTCGTGCGCACCTTGGGCTATCCCTGCACTAACACGCTGATGGGTCTTGGTGCTTTCCCTGGCACCGACCCGCAATTCATCGGCATGTTGGGCATGCATGGTACTTATGAAGCCAATATGACCATGCACCATAGCGATTTGATTCTCGCTGTTGGCGCGCGCTTCGATGACCGTGTTACCAACAACACGCAAAAGTTCTGCCCGAATGCGAAAATCATTCACATCGATATCGACCCAGCGGCGATTTCGAAAACCATCATGGTCGATATTCCCATCGTGGGCGCAGTCGAACCTGTGCTGGCAGACATGCTCGCCTTGGTGAAAGCCGCCGATGCACCTAAGCCCGATGCTGAAGCGCTGAATATCTGGTGGGAGCAAATTGCGCAATGGCGTACCCGTCACGGCTTACGCTACGAAGCCGCAGCCCCTGGGCAGATGAAGCCACAGCAAGTCGTTGAGGCGCTATATAAAGCCACCAATGGTCAGGCTTACATCACGTCTGACGTGGGTCAGCATCAAATGTTTGCCGCGCTTTATTACAAATACGATCGCCCGCGTCAGTGGATCAACTCTGGTGGCCTCGGCACCATGGGCTTTGGTCTGCCAGCGGCAATGGGCGTGAAGTTTGCTTTTCCAGACGCTACAGTTTGCTGCGTCACTGGTGAGGCATCGATTCAGATGAATATCCAAGAGCTGTCGACCTGCTTGCAGTACGGCTTGCCGGTGAAAATCATCAATATCAACAACCAGTCCTTGGGCATGGTTAAGCAATGGCAAGACATGCAATACGAAGGCCGTCACTCCAGCTCATACATGGGCTCACTGCCAGACTTCGTGAAGCTAGTTGAGGCCTATGGCCATGTTGGTATGAAAATTACTGATCCAGCCGAGCTCGACAGCAAAATGGCCGAAGCCATGGCGATGACCGACAAATTGGTGTTTTTGGACATCTATGTCGACCCTAAAGAGCACGTATACCCAATGCATATCGCCAAGGGTTCGATGCGTGACATGTTGCTAAGCAAAACGGAGCGTACGTGATCATGCGTCGTATTATTTCTCTTTTATTAGAAAACGAACCGGGTGCTTTGTCGCGTGTGGTTGGCCTGTTTTCGCAGCGTAACTACAACATCGAGTCACTGACTGTTGCGCCTACCGATGACGCCACGCTGTCACGCATCACGCTGACCACCTCTGGCGATGAGCATAAAATCGAGCAGATCACCAAGCAGCTAAACAAGCTGATTGAAGTTGTTAAAGTGGTTGATCTCAGTGAGGGTCAGCACATCGAGCGCGAATTGATGCTGATTAAGGTCAAGGCAATTGGTGCTGCACGCGCTGAAATTAAGCGCACGGCGGATATTTTCCGTGGTCATATTGTTGATGTAACGCCTAGCGTCTACACCATTCAATTGACAGGCCCTAGCGAGAAGCTAGATGCCTTTGTCGAGGCATTGTCGGAAATCACTATTCTTGAAGTGGTGCGTACCGGCGTCTCTGGCATTGCACGTGGCGATAAGGTGCTCAGCGTCTGATCTCGGTGTAATGAAAAAAGGCTCGCTTCATGCGGGCCTTTTTTATGCCAATGTGAATGCAATAAGCAGCGACTGCTATTCATCGCAAGCTCCGAAGCGCGCTACTCACTTGCTTTGCCGATTCCAAAACGCATTCACCAAAGGCTCTTTAAGCCTCTTCTCTAATGCAAACAAGCCAATGTCATAAGGCGTCAGCGGCGGCTCAATATCATAAGTACGAATTCGACTCGCCAATGGGCTGTTATCGAGCACGATTTGCGGCACTACACCTATGCCAAAGCCCAGACTCACCATACTAACAATAGCCTCGTTGCCACTAACTTGAGCATAAATTTTCGGCCGAATGCCATGACGGCGTAGCCAACGCTCAATTCGAGTCCGTGCCAAACCTTCCTCTGACAATATCATCGGCACATCTCGCCAACTCTCCAGTGTTGGCTGGCGAATTTGCTCATTACTCAGCGCTAAAGTGCTCAATGGTCCAATGAAGCGTAGATCGGAACGAGCTATGGGCTGAAATACAACGCCCGGCGGTAGGCTGTCTGGGCGCGCGCCAATGGCAATGTCTTCGCGCGCCTCCTGCACACGTTCGACAGCTTTTGCGGCATCACCGGTATGCAGCTTGATCTCTATATGTGGGTGATTACTGCGAAAATTATTCAAGATGTCATATAGAAAGCTGTAACTGGCGGTCACCGAGCAATACAGGCTGAGTTCGCCGCGTAAAATGTCGCTATCGTCTCGCATGGATTGGCGAAGGCTATCCCAGCCGCGCAATGTGTCGGCGGCATACTTCCGAAATAATCGGCCTTCGCGTGTCAGTGTCACCGAGCGGTTATCGCGCAGAAAGAGCGGGGCGCCAACACTATCTTCTAATTGCTTAATGCTGCGGCTTAGCGCGGATGGGCTGATGTGTTGTTCGCGGCTAGTGCGGCCGAAATGCAAATTCTCAGCAAGGGCAAGAAAGAGCTGCAGGCTACGAGCATCCATTATGATGTTTCCTTTATCGGCATATTGCGTTGCAAATATATCATTTTACGCAATACAAAGGATGTCGTATGGTGCGCGTCACGGATCACCACGCTCATCGCGTGCATCCACCGATTACCCACACGAGCTTTTGGCTCACACGAGAGTGACATTATGAAAGTTTATTACGATAAAGATGCTGATCTTTCCATCGTTCGCGGTATGAACGTTGCCATTATCGGCTACGGCTCACAGGGCCACGCCCACGCGCAAAACCTGACCGACTCTGGCGTTAACGTCACCGTTGGCCTGCGCAAAAATGGCGCATCGTGGTCGAAAGTTGAAGCCGCCGGTATCAAAGTAGCTGAAGTTGACGCCGCTGTTAAAGGCGCCGACCTGGTGATGATTCTGCTGCCAGACGAAAACATTCCTGAAGTTTATGCCAACAACATTGCACCAAACATCAAGCAAGGCGCCACGCTAGCCTTTGCTCACGGCTTCAACATTCACTATAACCAAGTGATTCCACGCGCCGACCTGGACGTCATCATGGTTGCTCCTAAAGGTCCAGGCCACACTGTGCGCTCGGAATACCTGAAAGGCGGCGGCGTACCTTCTTTGATCGCTTTGCACCAAGATGCTTCAGGTAATGCCAAGCAAGTAGCGCTGTCGTATGCAGCAGCCAACGGCGGCACTAAAGGCGGCGTTATCGAAACTAACTTCCGCGAAGAAACCGAAACCGACTTGTTCGGCGAACAAGCTGTGCTGTGCGGCGGCGCTGTAGAGTTGGTGAAAATGGGTTTTGAGACATTAACCGAAGCTGGTTATGCCCCAGAAATGGCCTATTTCGAGTGCTTGCACGAACTGAAATTGATTGTTGATCTGATGTACGAAGGCGGCATTGCCACCATGAACTACTCGATCTCCAACAACGCTGAATACGGCGAGTATGTTACTGGTCCAGAAGTGATCAACGAACAGTCACGCGAAGCTATGCGTAATGCACTGAAGCGCATTCAAACTGGCGAATACGCGAAGATGTTCATCTTGGAAGGTAAAACCAACTATCCAAGCATGACTGCTCGTCGCCGCCTCAATGCTGCTCACCCAGTGGAAATTGTTGGTGCTCAGCTACGCGGTATGATGCCGTGGATCTCGAAAAACAAACTGGTTGATCAAAGCAAAAACTAATTGCTCATGATGTGATCTAGATCGAAGGCTATGAAAGTGGCCTTCGGTCGCAAAAGCGCGACTTAGGTCGCGTTTTTTTTTGCCGAAGATTAAGATGTCTTCATCTTTTTGGGAGTTTCTTATGTCACAACCACACGATCACGATGATCATTCCGGCCTAACCTTCGAAGTCGTTGAAGAAGAGCATCTCGAGGGTGGTAAAAAGGCGCGGCATCGCGGTATTTACCTCCTGCCTAACTTATTTACCACAGCCGCTTTGTTTTCGGGCTTCTACGCCATCATCTCTGGCATGAATGGGCAATACGAGTCCGCAGCCCTTGCGATATTCCTGGCAGCGTTGTTTGACGGCATGGATGGCCGTGTGGCGCGCATGACCAATACGCAGAGTGCATTTGGAGCAGAGTACGACTCACTCTCCGATATGGTCTCCTTTGGTGTTGCGCCGGCCCTGGTGATGTTTAGTTGGTCATTACACACATTGGGCAAGCTCGGCTGGATTTGCGCGTTCATCTACTGTGTGGCGGCCGCCTTACGCTTGGCTCGCTTCAATGTGCAGCTAAATGTCGCTGATAAGCGCTACTTCATCGGTTTGGCGAGCCCATTGGCTGGTGCCATCGTTGCGGCAGTGGTTTGGGTTGGCGTCGATAACAAGCTACTTGAGCAATATCCTGAGCTTTCCATTGTTTCAGCGATCATTATTGTCTCGCTTGGCTTCCTAATGATCTCCAATGTGAAGTACTACAGCTTCAAAGAACTTGATCGAAGCCGTGTTCCGTTTGTGGTGATGCTGCCGATAGTGCTGATATTTGGCATTGTTATGTACGATTTGCCTATCGGAATACTCGCAGTCTCCGTGCTTTATGCGGTTGCAGGCCCGATAGCAGCGGTGTGGAATCGCTGGCGCGGTAAGGCGGCGTAAAAGCCGCTTAATCAACTATCAAGCGCTTACGTGGACTTCTGTCTATTTTACAGACAGTCAGTAATTGTTTTTCGAATAACTGTTGACGCCCTCTCAGGCATCCCTATAATGCGCCCCACACCAGCGCTGCTTCGGTAGCGAAACA